>NZ_FRDJ01000001.1:300000-490392 GCF_900143265.1 Fervidobacterium gondwanense DSM 13020
TGGGATAGGTATTCTCAATCCAGAATTCTTCGGAAAGTCGATTATATTAATCGCCTTCGTAGCCCTAACAAACCCTGTTGCATCATCTGTAATGATTCGAGCAGCTTACAAAAACAACGCACCCGCATGCAAAGAGACTTGTATTGATGAAATAGCAGAACTAAAAAACAATGCGGTAGAAAAAGCTGTTACGGGTGGTGAGGGCAATGAGTAATTTGAAAGAGTTTTTAACAAGTTTAGAGCTCATCGATTATGTATCTTATTTGGTCGGCGGATTGATGGTAGTCTTTGGAATCTTTGCCGTTGAAGCAAAAAAGATATTCGATTCATTGCTTGCACTTTCTGCTTTAAGCATGTTGTCAGTATTGATATTTGTCGTATTGAAAGCACCAGATGTAGCAATCACGGAAGCGGCAGTTGGTTCAGGACTTGCAAGTGCTGTGATGATTTTTGCACTATTTAGAATTAGCAATCCGGAAAATAAACGAGGCAATAAGAACAAGGCAGGTGAGGAAGAATGAGGCGCATATGGGCAATCCTGCTTTCAGCTGTATTTTTATACTTCTTCTTCACAGTCTATGCTCCAACTCTTCCTGAGTTTGGCATGTTTGACATGTATAGGAGAGTTTCGTTTGATTATATAAGCAAATCAACGACAAAAGAGTACTCACCTGTGGAATTTAAGAAGTCATCCAACCTTGAAGAAGGCAGTGCAAATGTTGTCACTTCAATTGTTGTGAACTACCGTTCTTTCGACACGCTTGGAGAAGTCACTGTACTATTCACAGCAGCACTTGGTGTCGGTTTGCTCGCATCCTACAAGAAAAGAAGAATAGAGTTCGAAAACCACAACGTTCTTTCAACCGCAACAGGTATAGTGTTACCGATAATTTTACTCTTCGGGGCTTACATCTTTATACACGGGCACCTCACACCCGGTGGTGGATTTCCAGGCGGTACGATAATTGGGCTTGGAGTTCTGTTGTTAATTCTTGGAAGAACGGACTTCAAAGTATCCGAAGTGGCTAAGTACACAGAAGGTGTAGCAGGTGCCGGGTACGTTCTCGTTGGATTGGTAGGAATAGCTTTGGCAGGAACGTTTTTGGCAAATTTCCTCCCAACAGGTACGGTAGGATACTTGTTCAGCGCAGGCGTTGTGCCGATAGTCTATACTCTGATAGGCTTCAAGGTTGGAGCAGAGCTTTCGAATATAATTTCAGAAATGAGGGAGGGATAAGATATGCTTTACTACATCTCGTTTGTCCTCTTTGGCATAGGTCTTTATGGAATCATCTCCCAAAAGAACCTTTTTAAACAGCTTGTATCTTTGACAATAATTGATACCGCTGTCAATATTTTCATTGTCTCGCTCGGCTATCTCAAAGGTGCGGAGGCTCCTATCTACTCTGTGATAACTCCTGTCGCAAATTTCGTTGATCCTCTCCCGCAAGCGCTCGTCCTTACAGCAATAGTTATCGGCGTTGGAACTTTAGCTCTTGGTGCAATGCTTTTAGTACACATCAACGAAGAATACGGCTCTGTTGACCCAGATGAAATTCGCGCAGCAAAGGAAGTGATAGAATGATTACTTTGCTAATTGCTGTCCCTCTTGCCCTCGCTTTTGCTACGGTAGCCTTTCCAAAGGCAAGCAAGTACATCTTACCAATCGCCCTTATATTTAATCTAGTTTTGCTTTTCGGATTCTTGAAGCCAGGCACGTTGGTTCAAGTTGGTAATTGGCCCGCTGCTTATGGTATAGCACTTTTGCTTGATAATGTGAATTATCCATTCCTTTTATTCGTGAATATCCTTTTGCTTGCAATATCACTCACCGCAGATTTTAAAGAAAAGCATGGGATTTTGCTCCTTGTGCTTACAGCATCGTTAAATGGGCTGTTGCTCACAGGTGATTTCTTTAACTCATTTGTGTTCCTTGAAATCATATCCGCAATAGCTTACATACTTGCAGCTGAAAAGAAAAACTCTTATGCAGCGTTCAAGTACCTCATTTTCGGTGCTGTTGCAGGAACCCTTTATTTGATAGGTGCAGTAACAGTGTACGTCTATGCAGGTACTTTGAATATGGGATATGCAAGTTTCATCGTTGCACCACAGTATATGGAAATTGCCGGCATTTTCATGCTCTTGGCTCTATTGATAGAGTTGAAAGTCCTTCCTCTTGGACTTTGGGCACCCGATGTGTATTCAAATGGTTCTTCTCTAACACCTGTTGTGCTCGGAACGGCTGTCACCGCTTCGATTTTCTACCTTTTCGCGAGGATTTTCTTTACAATAACACTTCCTGTCAGATTTGAATTGGTCTTCATCCTTTCAACGATTTCAATCATCGTAGCTCAGTTGGCTGCCTTAAAACAGAAAAATCTTGGAAGAGCACTTGCTTACATGGCAATAGCTGGTGCAAGCACGGTAGTGGCAGCACTGTCTGCCGCAGTTCATGGAGAGGATACACTACTTTCAGCTGCTTTCTTTTATCTCTTTGCCGATGTTGTATCAGTATTCGTGCTCTTCTCAATTTTCGCTTACTTGTCACACAAGGGCTTTAAAGGAAACACCACAGTAGGTTTGGCATTTACAATCGCTTCACTTTCGATAATAGGATTACCTCTCACAGCTGGATTCTGGGCGAAAATCAACCTACTTCAATCACTCTTTGAGATGAATAATTTAATTCTTCCTGCTGTATTATTAATTTCAACAGTCATAGAGGCTGGTTATCTCATCAAGTGGAACGTTGAGCTGTGGTACAAAGACCAAGAAGAACAAGAAGATGAAAGCTACATACCATTTGGTACGCAGCTTGTTGTGCTACTCTTAGCTCTTGTACTTATCATCGTAGGTTTCATGCCACAGCTAATCACAGACAAGACTCACAGCATAGCTACGTCGTTAACAGATTTCAGAACCTACTTCGATACTCTCCTGAAAGGAGGTATGTGACAATGCAAAATCTGATACTATACTTGGCTGTCGGAGCACTCGGAAGTTACTTACTTTCCAAAATAGCTAAGCAGATAGGGCCTGTTATATTGTTCGCTCTCTCGATATTCGCTTTGTACATCCTTTGGGGTATGCCAACAGGAACGGTTGAAGGACTATTTGGCCTTGAAGGTATGTTGAAATACACCGCTTTGGCAAAATACTTCTCAATAGTGTCGCTTATAGTATTTGCATCTTTCGGTTTCTTCAATATCTCGTGGATCAGCAAGACAAAAAATCCGAGTGCATTTAACGCTCTTTCGATACTCACATTACTTGGCACACTCGGTGTTTTCTTCTCTTCTAATTTACTCGCATTATACATATTCTGGGAAATCGCCGTTCTTGGTTCGTTGTTCATAGTGCCGATGGGAAAAGAGGAATCTCGTAAGGCAACTATATGGTATATCGTGATAAGCTCGATAGGTACATACATGTTCCTTTACGGAGTGTTCATGCTGTATGCAAAATATTCAACTTTTGACATATTTGAAATCGCTCAGTACTTGCCAAACGAATCACTTGGATTCAGATGGACAGTAGTACTTCTGATGCTTGGTGCTGGTATTGCAAAGAGCGGTATATTCCCGCTCCATACATGGCTGAGGAACGTGCACGGAAACGCACCCGATACGTTCAGTGCAGTACTTTCCGGTCAGCTTGTGAAGATGGGGTCTTACTTGCTCGCTCTGGTTTTAAGCGTATTTCCAATCGCTAATATGTTCTCTGAATTTTACAATGGGATAAATATTCTCTCTTACTTGTTGGTCTGGCTTGGTAATATATCGATCCTCATAGGAACGCTTATGGCCATAAAGCAGAACGATATGAAGATGCTCATAGCGTACTCGACAGTGGCAAACGGTGGTTACATACTTATAGGTCTTGCCACGCTCCATCAAGTCGGATACGCAGGTGGACTCTTCCACGTTGTAAACCACGCCCTTGCCGCAACTATGATATTCCTTTCATTTGCGGCGGTTACATATAGAACAGGTACAACCAAGATCGACGAACTCGGTGGATTAATCCACAGGATGCCGGTCACGTTCGTTACATATTTGGTGGGAATCATCTCGCTTGCAGGTATTCCACCAACAAGCGGATTCATATCAAAATGGATGATATTCCAAAGCTTAGTGTCAAAGGGTATGTTCGTAACAGAACTTTTCGTATTCGTTGGTAGCATCGGTTCGTTCTTGTACGTTTTTAGGCCTCTTGCAGGCGTATTCCTCGGGCAATTGAAGAGTAAACACAAAGATGTTAAAGAAGTGCCAGTAATTATGCAAATTCCTATGATCATCCTCACAGCTTTAACCGTGCTCTGGGGTATATTCCCGCAACAAGTTTTGACATGGATAACCGATGTACAGAAGGAATTTGGCATGAAGCCTTTTGAATTCGAAGGCACGGTCTTAAAGACAAGTTTGGGATACTGGGACACATGGGTAGTCTTCGTGATGTTTGCAGTCGGTTTCATAATCGCAGCAATAATCTACATACTCATGCCAAAAGGCAAGAGGATACCGCTTGAAGATCAGTATACATCTGGTGAGTTCTTGCACAACTATGATCTGTACCATTATGCTGGTAAATTCTATGCCTTCCTCGAAAGAGAATACGAAGGTCATCCTTCATTCGAAGATTGGTACCTGTCTATAGTTAACGTGCTTAAGGCTATCGGAAAAGGTGTCGACTATCTTGCAAGACGCACAGCCTCGGCGTACCTTTTCTGGACTGCTTTGGTTGTTCTGTTGATAATGTGGTGGAGGTGGTAAGACATGGCTATGACGATAGCAAGAGTTGCAGGAGTATTGTTTACAGCCTTCTTCTTTGGCCTGACATTTGAGGGGCTTGGAAGAAAAATTACAGCGCGTATACAAAGAAGATACGGACCACCTTGGTATCAGAACTTTATAGACGTCTTCAAAACTTTGACAAAGCACGGATGGACTCATGGCTGGATATTTGACTTCGGCGTGCTTATGGCTCTCGGTGGAGTCATTGCAACGCTCTCATTTGTTCCACTTGGAAACTTAGTTGCGTTCCCTGGATTGGATAATTTCTTCGTCATAGCTTACTTATTCACAGTCGGTGCACTCGGTATGGCGATGGGAATGGTTGGTACTGGCAACCCGTGGGCGTCCATAGGTGTGGCAAGAGCGCTAACACTCATGCTCGGTTACGAAGTGCCATATCTTATAGTTATCACAACACTTATGTACTTCTACAAAACTGGAAACATATCAAACATCGTAGCAGCTCAGAATGGTACATGGAATCTCTTCAAATTCCCGATAGGTGCACTTGTGGCGTTCATATCGCTCCAAGGTATGCTCGGCAAAGAACCGTTCGAAGCACCGATAGCACCAGCTGAAATCGCATCCGGTCCTATGGTTGAGCTCTCAGCAAAATACATGGGATTGCTGATGCTCATGAATACATTCATGGAATTCGTCGAGATAAGCTTGTTCGTAGACTTCTTCCTTGGCGGCGGAAATTACATAGAATTCTTGCTCAAATATTTCGTAGTCTGGGCTCTTGCAGTAATGATTTCAACGGTGCTCCCAAGATTTAGGATAGAACAAGCCGTTGCGTTTTACTGGACTGTACCAATCCTGCTTGCATTCTTGCAGGTTTTCTTAGTAGTCAATGGCTGGGTGTTTTGATAATTACTGAGTAGATGTGTGCGGAGGTGAAATTGATGGCTCAGATAGATGAAAGAAGCGTGTGGGAAAAGATAGCAGACCAACTCAGAAGCAGATCCATGTGGATGCTCCATTATTGTACTGGTTGTGGTGCTGTAGAGTTGCCACCTTCCATGACCTCAAGGTTCGACATGGAAAGACTTGGCATGGGACCTATGGCAACGCCAAGACAAGCGGATATATTCTTGATAACAGGATATCTCAGCGCAAAAACACTTAGAAGGGTAATTTACACATACGAAAAGATGGCAGATCCAAAGTACGTAATCGGATTTGGCTCGTGTACTATCAACGGCGGTATATATTATGATTCTTATTCAACGATAAACAGGTTAGACTACTACCTTCCTGTCGATTTGTACATCGCAGGTTGTATGCCAAGACCGGAAGCCATTTTGAACGCATTTAACACACTTATGGAAATGATTAGAAAAGGCGAAGCGAACGGCTGGAAGAAGTACAAGGAAAATTACGAGTGGTACAAACAGAATCAACTGCGCAGTCTCGGTGAGGTGATCGTCCATGACCAATTCCACGAATAATGTGGCTAATGTTTCTGAAGTAATCGAAAAAGCAAAGAGTCTTTTCAATATCGAAGTAGAGCAGATAGATGCAAAGCAGTACAAATTTGTAGCAGCAAACGACAAAACGATACCTCTTTTGGCTCACTTAAAGGAAGCAGGATATTCGCATCTATCAATACTAACTTGCGTTGACTGGATAGAAGAAAAGAAATTCGAGCTTGTGTATATTTTATTCAACTGGTCGAATGGGGTAACTTTCCTCGTCTCAACGTTCGTTGATAGGGACAAGCCGATATTCTACACAGTCAAAGATATGTGGCCTGTAGCTGAGTACTATGAACGAGACGTGCACGAGTTCTTCGGTGTTGAGTTCGAAGGAAATGAAAGGTGCAAGTTGCCGATGATTTTAGAAGTCTGGAACGATTTACCACCTCTCAGAAAAGACTTTGACCCTCTGAAATATTCAAAAGATCACTATCCAGACAGGATGTACGAAAAAGACGTTATTCACGAAGCAAAGATAATAAGGGAAGATATAAGAGGTGATATAAATGGGTGAAGTAAAACTGTTTTTTGGTCCAAATCACCCTGGTATGCACGGTAATTTCAGCGTGCATATGTACGTTGAAGGTGACATCGTTGTAAAGGCAAGACCGCTTCCAGGATTTTTGCACAGAGGTTTTGAAAAACTCATGGAAAGAAGGCTTTGGTATCAGAACCTTGCACTTATTCCAAGGATATGCGTTCCAGAACCAGACATCAACGAAGCATGTTATGCTATGGCTATAGAGAAGATAGCAAAAGTAGAAGTACCAGAAAGGGCTCAATGGATAAGGATGTTGGTGCTTGAACTTGCAAGGATAGCAAACCATCTGTGGTCATTCGGTGGTATCGGTGGACCAACTGGCATGTACACGAGCATGTTCTGGTCAGTGAGCGATAGAGATAAAGTCCTCGATATATTTGAGGAACTTTCTGGCGCAAGGATTTACCACATGTATATAATCCCTGGCGGTGTGAGAAAAGACCTCCCACCGAGACTTGAAGAGAAGATACATCAATTGATGGATTATCTCGAAGAAAGAATGCCGGAATATGAGACGTTTATACTAAAGAACAGAATACTCCACACACGTCTAAGAGGAATAGCCAAAATTGATACGGAAACGTGTTTGAAGCTCGGTGTTACCGGTATCGGACTGCGCGCAACCGGTGTGCCGTATGATATACGAAAAATCGACCCGTACCTGTTCTACGACAAAGTGGAATTCGAAGTGCCAACGGCAACTGAAGGAGATGCGTTGGCAAGAATCAGCCTGAAACCAAAAGAAATTAGGCAGAGTATAAGAATTATCAGGCAAGTGCTTGAGAAAATGCCATCAGGACCTGTGAATACGAAGATATCTGATGGTAGTGGTTTGAGAATAAGAGTTCCAAAAGGCATGGCATACGCAAGGGTCGAATCAACACGCGGTGAATACGGCTACTTGGTTGTTTCAAATGGCGGAGAAACGCCTTACCGCGTAGCTGTTAGGGGAGCATCTTATCCTCAAGGACTGTACGGTGTTGAGCACCTATTGCCCGGTACGCGAATAGATGACGTTCCAATCTGGCTTGACACTATGGGTGTTTGCGCACCTGAAATCGATCGATAATCGGGAGGTGCTGATGATGGAAATCAAAGATAAAGGACCTCAGAAGAGCTTCTTCGCTCCACTGCTTGGTTGGAAGAACCTGTTTGAAAAGCCAGTTACAATTAAAGTGCCAAAGGTGTATAGAGAAGCAGCACCAAGGTACAGGGGTTTTCACATAAATGACTGGGAGAAATGTATCGGTTGTGGCACTTGTGCGAAGATATGTCCAACGGATGCAATAACGATGGTCGAAGTACCAGATATGAAAGAAGAATACGGAATGAAACCTCAGAGGCCATCTATAGACTATGGAAGATGTAGCTTCTGTGCGATGTGTGTCGATATATGTACAACTGGCTCGTTGCAGATGACAAGAGAATATATCTTCGTCTCTCCAAATCCAGAGGATTTCTATTATGCACCAACCGAGAAGGGTATATTGAAGAAAGAGCCTGAGGAAATAAAGGTTGGCTGGACAAGGGACGAGGATAGCGAATTGCTTGATCTTGACAGGATCGTTCCAGAGCATATGCCAGCTGAAGAGAGATCTAACTCCTTTGTCGAATTTGTTAAGGCATACAGTAAAGAACAAGCAATCGCCGAGGCTGCAAGATGTGTCGAGTGTGCGATATGTGTGGACAGATGTCCCGAACACATGCAGATACCACAATACATTAAGGCCATCTGGAAAGACGATTTGCAGGATGCACTGAAATGGCTCCTCAAAGGCGTTGAAGACCAGAAGAACTTTGGTGCAAACCCGTTCTCAGGAGTATGTGGAAGAGTTTGTACGCACAGATGTGAGGAAGTATGTTCTATCGGACACAGAGGTGAAGCAATAGCAATAAGGTGGCTGAAAAGGTACATAACAGACAACGTTCCTGCAGAAAAATGGCACGAGATTGTCAAATTTGATTCACCAAAGCAGAACAAGAAGGTAGCGATCGTTGGTAGCGGTCCTGCCGGCCTTTCGGCTGCGTACTTCCTATCATCGATGGGTTATGAGGTTGATGTTTACGAAGCGATGAACAGGCCAGGCGGCGTGATGAGATACGGAATACCAAGATACAGATTACCAGATGAAGCGCTCGATAAAGATATCGCATTTATAGAATCACTGGGTGTAAGAATACTGACAGGTGTAGCTGTTGGAAAGGACATAACATTTGAAGAGCTCAAAAACAGATACGATGCGATATTTATATCGACTGGTTTGACGCTTGGCAGATCGACAAAAATTCCAGGTTCCGACCATCCAAATGTCGTCCAAGCTCTGCCTCTTTTAAGAGAAATAAGGGACTATTTGAGAGGCGAAGGATCCGAGCCAAAGATAGCCAAGCGTGTTGTGGTCATTGGTGGTGGTAATGTCGCGATGGACATTGCAAGGAGTATGGCAAGACTCCAGAAGATGAAATTTGGAGAAGTTCATGTCACGGTCACGTGTCTTGAGAGAACACACGAAGAAATGCCAGCCGATATGGAAGAAATAGAAGAAGCAATTGAAGAAGGTGTCAAAATCTGCCCAGGCTGGGGTCCAAGAAAGGTTATCTTCGATGACAAAGACAACATCAAAGGAATTGAATGTGTGAAGTGTACAGAAGTGTTTGACGAGAACAAAAGGTTTAACCCGAAATTCGACGAATCCCAATTGCAATACTACGATGGCGACATGATAATCGAAGCGATCGGTCAGGCACCAGATTATTCGTACTTGCCAGAAGAATGGAAGCAGAAGATACAGTTCGTCGGTCCAAGAATTTTGACAAACAATTTAAGACAAACTGCTATTCCATGGCTATTCGCAGGTGGTGACATCGTAAACGGTCCTGATATAATCCACGGTGTTGCTGACGGATACTGGGCTGCACGCGGTATTGACCAGTACCTAAGAGAACAAAAATAACAAGGCACGTAAATATGAAAGGGGGGGCAGTATGTACGACATATTGAAACTCGCAGAGCAGTTTGAAATAGAGGGCTATAAATTCTACACCGCAAAAAAAGAAGAAGTGAAAAGCAAACATGTCTCAGACATCTTTGACTACCTTGCGCAGATGGAAAAAGAGCATACGGAATTCATAAGAAGACTTGTAAAGACACTTGAAGAAGGCAGGGAAGTCGAGGCAATCGAGATGCAAGACTCAAGCTATTTCAAATCAAGATACGAAGGTCAAAAGATTCAAGAAACATCACAAGAAGACGATATTGCAGATTTGGCTGTTCTCAGGATGGCTTACCTTATAGAAAAAGATTTCATGGAATTCTATAAGAAAGCTGCTGATAATGAGAAAAATGAAAGTGTCAGGAAGGTGTTGGTGCTCTTGCAAGATTGGGAAGAAGGTCATAAGAGAATTATAGAAGAGCAGATGAAGGCGATAATTGAAAGGAACAATCTTGAATTGGGATTTTATCCATTTTAGTTTAAAACTCAAAATTGATTTGTTGGGCCGAGCAAAGTTGCTCGGTCCTTTTTATTTTTCTGAAATATATAACTTCCATGCAAATTCCAACATCTAAGACGTGTCTGAAACACACCTATTTTTACAGTTACTGACAACAAATGTAACTTGTCGTTTATCATTTCACAAAGTGCAATGAAAAAATACAATAGTCATTTATTCATGACTATTCGTGAACTCCCCTTCAAAACGAATGAATTTATGCTAAAAATACAAATAACTCATATATACGTCAAAAAACGTCTAAAACTACTTATAGATGTCAAAATACAGACTTTCAAAAACCTTCCACGTTTGGTATATAATGTAAAAAAATATTCAGTAAGTTTAACAAAGGTAACACAGCACTATATTTTGCAAATGTTGTTTTTCACTCATTAAGTTTTTAGGATTGCTAAATCTTTCAACTCTTTCAAAGGGAGGGGTAGTTGTGAGGAAAGTTCTGCTGTTTGTATTGCTCATCTTAACGGTTTTCACGTTCTCAGCCATCAGGATAGGTGTTTTTGAACCACTAACAGGTGCTTTTGCTGCCGGAGGTCAGCTCACGCTCAAAGGTATTAGACTCGCCAACGAGATGTTCCCAACCGTACTCAACCAAAAGGTAGAGCTGATAGTCTTAGACAACAAGACCGACAAAGTGGAAGCAGCAAACGCTGTGACAAGGCTCATCCAAGTCTACAACGTCAGTGCGATTATCGGAAGTTACGGAAGTTCATTAGCAATCCCAGGAAGCGAAGTTGCAAACAAGATGAAAGTTCCTATGATGGGTTGTTCACCAACGAACCCACTCGTGACAAAAGATAAGGAATATGCATTCCGAGTTTGTTTCATTGACCCATTCCAAGGTACTGTGATGGCAAAATTCGCTGTTGAAACTCTCAAAGCAAAGACTGCTTACATCCTCCAAGACATCTCATCTGACTACTCTGTCGGACTTGCTCACTACTTCAGAAATGCATTCATACAATTTACTGGAAATTCAAAGTCGATACTTGGAGTAGCTTCTTACCAAGGTGGAGACCAGGACTTCACAGCTCAGCTCACGTTAGCAAAAGCTAAGAATCCAGATGTTCTATTCATACCAGCTGGTTCTTACGGAGATGCCGCACTTATAATGAAACAAGCAAGAGAAATGGGTATCAAGGCAACTTTCTTAGGTGGAGATACTTGGGAAGTTCCTGAAATCATCGAAGTTGGCGGAGACGCTGTCGAAGGCGCATATTTCAGCACGCACTTTGACGAAAAGGCTATGACAACAGAGATGACAAAGAAATTCGTTGAAGCTTACAGGAAGAAATACAACGAAGAACCAAGTGCGTTCGCAGCTCTTGGTTTTGATGCTTACCTCGTTATTCTTGACGCAATAACAAGAGCAAAATCAGCAAAACCAGAAGATATTAAGAACGCATTAGCACAGACAAAGAACTTCCAAGGTGCAACTGGCTCTATAACGTTTGACGAAAACGGAGACGCAGTTAAAGACGCAATAGTTAAGAAGATAGAAAACGGTAAGTTCAAGTTGGTAAGTATTGTAAAACCATAATAATGCTATTTAAATCCCATACTGTATAAGAGGTGATTGGCATGAGAAAATATCTGCTTTTTATCATTATGATTTTGAGTTTATCTATAGCCTTTGCAGCAAATGAAATTGTGATAGGGGTAACGCAACCGCTAACTGGGAACTACGCAATGGGTGGACAGCTTGGCATGAGGGGCATCGAGATGGCGTACGAAGAAGTCCCAACTGTTCTTGGAAGGCCTATAAAACTTGTCACGCTTGATAATAAGAGTGACAAAATCGAAGCTGCTAACGTTGTTACGAGGCTCATTGAACAGTTCAAAGTTTCAGCAATTCTTGGTACCTATTCAAGTGCACTCGGTATTCCCGGTGCAGAGATAGCCAACAAGAACAAAGTCGTTTACATCGCTCCATCGAACACAAACCCACTTGTCACAAAGGACAAACCATTTGCATTCAGAGTCTGCTTTATTGACCCGTTCCAAGGCACAGTTATGGCGAAATTCGCTGTTCAAAACCTTAAGGCAAAGACCGCTGCGGTTATATACGACGTTTCAAACGACTATTCAGTCGGCCTTGCATATTACTTCCGCGATGCTTTCGTAAAGCTTACAGGCGATTCGAAAGCGGTCAAAGTCTACATAGCTTACCAAGGTGGAGACCAAGATTTCACAGCTCAACTTACAGCAATTAAGAAGGCCAATCCGGACGTTATCTTCGTTCCAGCCGGTATCGTTGGTGATGCTGCACTTATAGCGAAACAAGCACGCGAGCTTGGACTAAAGCAGCCATTACTCGGTGGAGACACGTGGGACTTACCACAATTGATAGAAATCGGTGGAAGTGCCGTTGAAGGTGCATACTACAGCACAATGTTCGATGCAAAGGCTGCACTATCTGACAAGACGAAACCATTTGTTGAAAAGTACAGAAAGAAATACAACGAAGACCCAGGCTACTTACCAGCACTTGCTTATGACGCTTACATGGTATTAATCGACGCAATAAAGAGGGCGGGTAGCGATGATCCAGAAAAGATTAGAAGAGCATTGTTAACGACAGACTTTGTTGGTGTCTCTGGAAGAATAAGATTTGACCAAAACAGGGACGCAATTAAAGACGCAGTCATCAAAACGATAAAGAACGGAAAGTTCGAATTCGTTACGGTAATAAAGGGCGATTGATTAGCCCACATTTTAAAGATGGGAATGGCTTCTGCCATTCCCGTCTTTTAGAATTATTAGATTTCTTTCAGATTCTTTCAAAGGGTTGGAGGTGTAGTGATGGATTGGGGCCTGTTTTTGCAACATATGGTTAATGCTATCTCATTGGGGTTTGTTTTTGGGCTCGTCGCAGTAGGATATGCCCTTGTGTACGGTGTTGTTAAGCTTGTTAACTTTGCACACGGAGACGTCTTCATGATGGCGGCTTACTTCATGTTTTATACCTCTTTGATATTCGGCGCTCCTTGGCTCAGTGCGGTGATTCTCGGTATTGTCTTCACATCGCTTCTTGGCGTTGGTATTGAAAAAGTTGCATATAAACCTCTCAGAAAGTATCCAAGGATAAATTCCCTCGTGTCATCGATCGGTATGTCCTTCTTGCTCCAAAACTTCGCTGTTGTTGTTTTCGGTGGAATTCAAAGATCTTTCCCAGTTCCAGAACCGATGAAAAAAACTCTTATCTTCGGTGAAATACGAGTACAGGCTGTGTCGATTTATACGATAATTTTCTCGATAATTGTGGTGGTAATTCTCACTTTCATACTACAAAAAACAAAAATCGGTCTTGCCATGAGAATTCTCTCAAGAGACTTTGACACGGCAAGGCTTATGGGAATAAATGTAAACAGGACGATATCTTTTACCTTTGCTCTCGGTTCTGCGCTTGCTGCTGTCAGTGCTGTTTTCTGGGCGCTCAGATACCCTCAGATATTCCCGTTCATGGGGCAGTATCCAGGCAGTAGGGCTTTCATAGCCGCTGTTGTGGGTGGTATCGGTAGTCTTAAAGGAGCGCTCATAGGTGGATTCGTTCTCGGCTTGCTGACCGTGTTAATTCCTGCGATGTTCCCGGAATACTCAGGCTATCGTGAAGCGTTCATATTCTTACTCCTCGTGTTAGTCCTGATCTTCAAGCCGAATGGACTCTTCGGTCAGGAGGCAGGTGAAAAAGCATGAAACGTTCAACGAGAATTATGCTCAGCATAGTCTTTATAATAGTAATTTATATCTTTGTCTTTTTTGCTGAAAAGTACATGGACCCGTTCATAAAGAGAGTTCTCAACACAGGCTTCATATACGTCATCCTCGCAGTTAGCTTGAACCTCATAAACGGTTTCACTGGTCAATTTTCTCTGGGGCATGCCGGATTTATGGCAATAGGTGCTTATACGTCTGCTCTTTTGTACATGTCGCCTGAGAACAAATTGTCGAACTTTTTCATGGAGCCTTTGATTTCTCCATTAGATCAAATACAAATTCCTTTCTTTTGGGCACTCATTGTCGGTGGTTTGATGGCTGCATTGATGGGATTCATCGTCGGTGCGCCGAGCCTTAGAGTGCGTGGAGACTACCTTGCAATAGTTACGTACGGTTTCTCAGAAATTATCAGATCTCTTTTCAACAACTTGCAAAATATTACGAACGGGCCTCTCGGTTTGAAGGGGTTACCTACTTACACGAACCTTTGGTGGACTGTAAGCTGGGCTATCGTTACAGTGATAGTTATCAGAAGAATAGTTGACAGTTCTTACGGTAGAGCATTGAAAGCGATAAGGGACGACGAAGTGGCTGCTGAAAACTTGGGTATAAATCTCTTCAAGCACAAAGTCCTCGCGTTCGTTGTTGGTGCGTTCTTCGCAGGCGTTGCGGGAGGTCTTTTAGGAAGCTTATTGATGACGATAGACCCCAATTCCTTCAGTATACTCTTCACGTATCAGATAATTACCATAATACTCCTCGGTGGGCTCGGAAATATCACAGGCAGTGTGATTGTCGGAATAGGTTTTGCTTTCTTGATGGAAGGGCTCAGGTTCGTCGAAATGCCTATGAATATATTTGGCATAACGATACCGGGTATACTTGGTATGCGTATGCTGATATTCTCCATACTCCTTATGATAACCATCCTTTTCTTCAGACAGGGTCTCTTTGGACAGCGTGAATTCACTTGGGAAGGCTTTGTCAGGTTATTTACAAAAAGGAAGGTGAGCCAATGATGACAACGCAGATGACAGTCCCTTCAAAAGAAACGAAAGAAGTGAAAACGACTGTTTTAAAAATGGAGCACGTAACTAAAAAATTCGGTGGACTCGTTGCTGTCTCCGATTTTAACCTGGATCTAAAAGATGGCGAACTGCTCGGGTTGATAGGTCCAAACGGTGCAGGTAAGACAACGATATTCAACTTGATAACCCACGTCTTTCCTGCAACGGAAGGGAAGATAGAATTTCTCGGAAAAGATATAACAGATGAGAAAACTGATAGAATAATAAGACTTGGAATTGCGAGAACGTTTCAGAATATAAGGCTCTTTGGAAATATGACGGTACGTGAAAATATAATGACAGCGTTCCACGCTCATTTGAAATCCGATTTGTTTTCTGCCGTTGCTTTCTTGCCAAATTACCAGAAAGAAGAAGAGTATATTCAGAGCATGACAGAAGAACTTATGAAAGAACTTGGCATACACCACCTTGCAGATTATAAGTCAACGTCACTGCCTTATGGTCTTCAAAGAAAGCTTGAAATTGCAAGAGCACTGGCAACTCGGCCAAGACTATTACTTTTGGACGAACCGGCAGCAGGTATGAACCCTGATGAAACGCTTGAACTGAATGAACTGATTTTGAGAATCAGAGAGAAATTCAAATTGACAATCATAGTTATAGAGCACGATATGAAAGTTATTATGAACATCTGCGAAAGGATAGTGGTTTTAGATCACGGTGTCACAATTGCAGAAGGGACCCCAGAAGAAATCCAGAAAAATCCACTTGTCATAAAAGCTTACTTAGGTGCAGGTGATGAAGATGCTTGAGATTATGGACTTACATGTACATTATGGTGGTATACACGCACTGAAGGGTATATCCATGAAAGTCGAAGAAGGACAGATAATATCACTTATAGGTGCAAACGGAGCTGGCAAGTCGACAACGTTAAGAACAATATGCGGCTTGAAGGAAGCAACAAGAGGAAGTATTAAATACAAAGGGAAAGAACTTACGAAACTTGATACAAGCGAGATAGTGAAAATGGGAATAACAATGGTTCCAGAAGGACGTAGAGTCTTTTCGAACTTAACAGTTTATGAAAATCTCTTGGCAGGTGCGTACTTGAGAAAGGATAAAGAAGAGATAAAGAAAGACATAGAATATGTCTTCGATTTGTTCCCAAGGCTACGCGAGAGAACGAATCAGAGGGCTGGTACGCTATCAGGTGGAGAACAGCAGATGCTCGCAATCGGTAGAGCTCTCATGTCAAGGCCAAAATTACTCCTCTTCGATGAGCCGTCACTCGGACTTGCACCTGTTATCGTTAAGGAAGTCTTCCAGATGATCAAGAAAATTCACAGCGAAGGTGTCACGATATTCTTAGTCGAACAAAATGCGTACGAAGCCTTAAAACTGTCCGATTATGCGTACGTTCTGGAAACTGGAAGGATAGTTCTTGAGGGAACAGGTAAAGACTTACTGGAAGACGAAAGAGTTAGAAAAGCATATCTTGGTGGATAACATAAAGATCAAGGGATGTAAATCACTGAGGCGGAGGTTGTTCAGACCTCCGCTTTTTTATGTTAAACTATATTACGGAGATGATAAAACACATAGAATCCTAGGGGAGGAAGTTATCATTGAAGTTCACTGAGCTCTATGATGAACTAAAATCAATATACGGAGAACTTGGCAAATGGTGGCCTGGTGCAAGGGAGGAAATTATCGTATCGGCTGTCTTGACACAAAACACGAACTGGCAAAATGTTGAGAAGGCACTTGTAAACATAAGAAAATACTGCCAAGGTGACATTTTACAGTGCTTAGGAAAATTGAGCGAGCAAGAGCTCTCAGAACTTATCAGACCGGCGGGATTTTTCAATATCAAAGCGAAAAGGTTGAAGAACTTGCTCCAGTGGATAGAAACGTACGGTTATGATCTTGATAAGATTTCAACTTTAGATACGGAAAATTTGAGAAAAGAACTTCTCTCAATCAACGGCATAGGCAAGGAAACCGCAGATTCGATAATACTCTATGCCTTCGAAAAACCGATATTTGTTGTCGATGCGTATACAAAGAGGATAGTAAGAAGGATTTTCGATATCGAGTACAAAGAATATGATGAATCCAGAAAGTTATTTGAGGAAACATTCACAAAAGATGTGAAGCTATATCAAGAATTTCACGGTTTAATCGTTGAACATGCGAAAGCTCTTTGCAGAACTAAACCTCTTTGTGAGCAATGTCCAATAGCAGATTGCCTGTACAAAAGTCAAAAAAGCAAAAGCGGGGAATAACCCCCGCTTTTGTAATTCCTTAGTTATTTTAATGTGCTTATTGTTGTTTGTAAAGTTCAAAGTAGTCGTTTCCAGGCCTCATCGGGTTCGGATACCAACCTTTGACCCACGTCCTCTGTGCTCTTACTCCGACTGGCTGATATATCGGTACGCTGATGTAGTTATCTATCGCAAATTTCTGAATCTGGACATACAGTTTTGCACGTTCATCTGGATCAGAGGAGTTCCTCGCCATATCGATCAGCTCGTCTAAGCTCTTGCCACCGAGTTCCTTTCTTGGTGTACTAACGAATTTCTTAAAGTTGTCGCCTTGTCTTGGTGCGTATGTACCAGCAGAGTGGTAGAACGTGAATATGAAGTTGTCAGGATCCGGGAAGTCGGCAAGCCAGTTGAATATAGGCATGGGCAATTCGGCTTTTCTCATAGCATCGAGATAGCTCGGCCAGTTCAAAGACGCAACTTCAACCTTGATTTTTCCAGGGGCAATCATTTCGAGGTATGTCTTTATCATTTCAGCGATTCTCTGCCTCATCGCATTTCCTGTGTTGTACGCGACGGTGAACTTGATACCAACAGACAGCGCTTTACCACCCCAGGCTTGTTGCAATGCCTTTCGAGCTTCCGTAAGGTTGAACTTGTAAAGTGGAAGCGTTGGGTCAAACCCAAGCAATCCGTTTGGAAGCGCCGAAGGTATTCTGATACCGTAACCTTTAAGAACGTCCCTGATAACCGCATCGTAGTTTATTATATAAGAGACCGCTTTTCTGGCGTTTACATCACTGAAGAAATCTGGTGGCAATCCATTTCCGTCCCATTTTCCACTGCCTATGTATTTGCTGTTTGGTGAAACTGACCATGAAAATCCAACTACAACAACAGACATGGACGGAATGTTTTCAATAATTTGGATATCCTTGTTTCCTCTTATTTGATCGAGGTATTCAAGTACTATTGCAATGTCGTCAGCGTCTCCTTTTTCAAGCATCAGTTTTCTCGTACCCCATTCGCTCACAGTTGTTATAATAACTTTCTTGAGCTTAGGTTCGCCGCGCCAGTAATCTTTGTTCGCTTCCAAAACAACCTTTCTGTTCGTCCTATCCCATTCAACCAATTTGTATGGACCAGTTCCAATCGCCGTTGCGTAAAGTGGTGATTTTTCTTTGGCTATGTTCCTGTAATTCCACCAAGTATCCGGTTTCCCATCCCACAAGCCCATCTTTATAGACGTTTCCTTGTCAAGAACAGCAGACCAGCCAACTGTATGAGCCATTATCGTTAAGAACGGACCGTACGGTCTTGCAAGTTTGAAAACCACGTTGTCACCATCTACTTCTATTGCTGGGTCTATTACTTTTTGGTACATTTCAACAAGTTTGTCTTTGTATTCGGGCAGTGGTTTTCCGTCTTTGAAAACTTCCGATGCAGGCTTTCCTACGTACTTCTCAACCATCTCATTTAGAGAATTCACAGCGAATATAGCATTCCAAAGCATCCACATTGGTCCACCTGTTGGATCATACAAAAGTCCGCGTTCAAATGAGTATTCAACATCCTCAGGTGTCAGCGGATTACCGTTGTGGAATTTCACACCTTTTCTGATTGGAAAGACGTACGTCTTTCCACCATCTTTTATCAATCCGTTTTTCACGGTAGGAACTTGCGTTGAAAGCCTTGGTTCGAATTCTGTTAAGCTGCTGCCTTTGTAAGCTATAAGGCTCTCGTAGACGTTGTAGATTATCTCTCCGCTCACTGTGTCGTACGCTTGATGGATATCCAGAGTATCAGGTTCTCCAACACCAGCAGATACGTATGTCGTTGGATCAAACGCAAAAACAAATCCCGCGAGCAAAACTACCGTTACAAATACGTACTTCACATACCTCACACCAATCCCCCCTTTCAGGATGAGTCGTTTTTAAAGTTAAATTAACTTGTATAACATTATACCACTTAAAAGTTAAAATTCCAAACATTTAGTGAACTTTGTTTGTACGTTCTCCTCCATGCTCATTGCTTGTTGCAAACTACAACTCTTTGTGGTTTACTTGTATCAACATTCATAATTCCTGACTTCTTTTGAAAGCTTCATAAATCGCCGACATTATGGCACCCTTAACTCCATCTTTCTCTAATTCGTAGAGCCCACGTATTGTAACACCACCGGGTGATGAGACAAGGTACTTTAGTCTCGAAGGTTCGATGCTCATGTGTTCGAGTAACTTGACCGAACCTTCAAACGTTCTCAGCACTATATCACGCGCATAATCGGGGTTAACTCCGATATTAATCGCACCTTCTATGAAGCTTTCCAAAATGAATGCCACGAAAGCAGGTCCACTGCTGTTAAGTACGGTGAACGCATCGAACTTCTCTTCTTCAAGCTCCATAACTTCTCCAAGCGGAGAGAGAAGCTTTTCAAACTCGTGTCTTGTACTCGAATCGACATGTTTGCTGCACGCAACAGCTGTTATCCCTATTGAAATTCTCGATGTTATCGTGGGCATTATTCTGATTACGTTCTTTTTTCCCGTTGACTGAGATATCTCTTCAATCCTTTTGCCTGCAGCGGTGCTCACCAAAACACCATGTTCCTCATGAATTTCGAATAGAGTATCATACACTTGTTTGGTTTGTTGTGGTTTTACGCAAAGGAAAGTGCAGTCTGACTGCACGTAGACTTCCTTTACATTGCTGCATATCTTCACATTCTCAAATACTTCGTACTTTCTCACCCTTTCGATGGACCTGTTGTATATGTAAAACTCATGTTCTGCCTTATCGTTCAGCACTTCCAAAATCATACTTCCAATGTTACCAACACCGATTATGCCAACTCTCACATCAATTCACCTCGCTGATTTCTAATATAATATTATCCGCATGAATCGCCTCATCGTAGGTGTATATCTCTTCTGAAATCTCTGAACTCTTTTTTCCCTTTATTTGCCTTAACTCCTCGCTTCCGTAATTTGTAATACCTTTTCCGATGACTTTGGAATTGTACATTATTAGAACTACGTCACCTTTGGAAAATTCTCCTTCGATATCAGTTATACCAACAGGTAAGAGACTTTTTCTTTCTATCAACGCTTTGAACGCACCATCGTTGATGTAAACAGTACCTTTAGGTTTGCTAATATATTTCACCCAAGATTCCTTTTTCGTAAGTCTTCTCTTTCCGGATACTGAGAAATGCGTTCCACATCGTTTTCCAGCAAGTACTTCTTTAACACATTCAAGACGCCTTCCGTTAATTATGTAACTCTCCACACCACTTTCTGCAGCAATCTTTGCAGCATTGATCTTCGTTGCTATACCACCTGTTCCGTGCGATGTCTTTTCCAAATTTGCAAGGACAGGCTCTTTACTACCAATGTGATATTCGTCTAAGACTCTTCCATCTGAGCCAATTACACCGTCAACGGAGGTCATCAAAAATAGATAATCCGCGTTCCAGCATACCGAGAACATAGCAGAGAGAGTATCGTTGTCTCCAAGTTTTATCTCATCGACTGAAACTGTATCGTTCTCGTTGACAATCGGAATCACTCCGACTTTTTCCAGTCCTATTAACGTATTTCTAAGATTCAAAAATCTCTGCCTGTTTGTGAAGTCGTCTCTCGTAACCAATATCTGGCCAACTGTACGATTGTAAAACGAGAACGCCACCTGGTAAATTTCCATCAGTTTCGGTTGACCAACAGCGCAGAGAGCTTGTTTTGAAACTATATCCTTAACACTTTCAAGATTCGGAATCAGCACTCTACCTGCAGCTGCTGCACCGGAAGTTACGATTGCCACTTCATGCCCTGCGTTAAGTAAATCATTCGCCAGAGACGCGATTGTTATAATATACGTCTTATCTATTTGTCCACCTTTCACAAGTAAGTTGCTTCCAAACTTCATGACTATCTTTGCCATATAGATTCCTCCGCTGTATCTTTATTTTCTAACGTTATAGTTACCAAAAACCACGAACTTGGTCGTAGTCAGTTCTCTAAGTCCGACAGGTCCTCTTGCATGGAATTTCTGCGTGCTTATACCTATCTCCGCTCCCATACCAAATTGTCCGCCGTCTGTAAATCTTGTAGATGCATTTATATATACGGTCGATGAATCTACCGAATTCAAAAATTTCATCGCATTTGAATAGTTTTCTGTAAGGATAGCTTCTGAGTGCTTCGTAGAATATTTCTTGATATGTTCAATCGCATCGTCGAGCGATGAAACAACCTTTATAGATATGATCAAATCCAAGTATTCAGTTGACCAATCTTCCTCGGTAGCTTCATTACAATCAATTATTTTTCTTGTCTCCTCACATCCGCGGATTTCAACCCTTTTCGTATCAAAGAGCTCTTTTAATTTCGGCAATAATTTAGAAGCGATATTCTTGTGAACCAAGAGCGTCTCGACTGCGTTACAAGTCCCTGGCCTTTGCGTTTTCGCATTATCGATAACAGAGATCGACTTATCTATATCGGCGCTCTCATCGACAAATATATGGCAAACACCGGCACCAGTTTCCAAAACCGGCATTCTTGAATTGCTCACAACATAATCGATCAAAGCTTTACCGCCTCTTGGTATGACAAGGTCAATGTACTCTCTCTGTTTAAGCATATAATCTACCACAGACCTATCGGTATGTTCAACTAATTCAACAGCATTTCTTGGCAGACCCACGTCATCTAATGCTTCTTTTATAATCCCAACCAACGCCCTGTTAGAATTCAAAGCATCGGAACCGCCTTTGAGTAGAATCGTGTTTCCGGATTTCAAAGCTAAGATAGCAGTCTCAAT
The DNA here is from genome assembly GCF_900143265.1 of Fervidobacterium gondwanense DSM 13020. Classification (NCBI taxonomy): domain Bacteria; kingdom Thermotogati; phylum Thermotogota; class Thermotogae; order Thermotogales; family Fervidobacteriaceae; genus Fervidobacterium; species Fervidobacterium gondwanense. Next base: position 322,162 of record NZ_FRDJ01000001.1, read on the forward strand.
TGTCACATTTGGCCTTGATTCATAAATAATCGCTATAACACCTATTGGAACACGAATTTTGTAGATTTTAAGCCCGTCTTCACGCACAAATGAATCGACGACTTCACCAACCGGGTCTCGCAAGTTCTCAACGATGCGACAACTTTCTATCATCTCATTTATCCTTTTGTCATTCAGTACCAGCCTATCTACCAACGACTCTTTGACCTTCAATTCTCGAGCTCTTTGAACATCTTTGTTGTTTTCACTTATAATGTAATCTCGGCTTTCATCGAGTCTCTGAGCGAGCTTTCTCAGGAATTTGTTCTTCTTTTCGGAATTCTCTCGACTTAGAATGTCAAATGCGTTTTTCAAATTCTCCAAAGAAATTTTCACATCTTCATACATCGTAACTCCCTCCTATCGTTTCCGAACTAAAACTTTTCGGATATTATAACACAGATAAGCACAAAGTCATCCATTTCCGATAAACTTGATTTTTTGCAAGGCTTGTGCTAAAATTGTTTTGCTGCACAAGAGTCGGGGTGTAGCGCAGGTGGCTAGCGCGCTTGCATGGGGCGCAAGAGGTCGCTGGTTCAAGTCCAGTCACCCCGACCAGTCTAATAAATTGAAAAGGGTACCAACAAGGTACCCTTTTTTGTTTTTAAATATGTTTGTTGTATAATAACGATAATTAATCCCCAAAATCTTCAAGGAGGTGAAAAAGTATGTTATGGCTTTTGGTTGTCCCAATTGCTGCACTACTTGTGGTTGTCTTCAACTTCAGATCTATGATAAGACAACCTGAGGGAAGCGAAAAGATGAGAGAGATTTCCCTGCGGATTAGGCAAGGAGCGGATGCTTTTATAAACCACGAATACAGAGCTGTAGCAATTTACGTAGTTATCATCGCTTTTGCTTTGGCTTTTCTCACAGCTTGGTATGTTGGAATAGCTTTTGTTGTAGGTGCAACGATGAGTTCCTTAGCCGGATATTTCGGCATGAAAGCTGCAACAAGGGCTAACGTCCGTGTCTCTGAGGCAGCAAGGTCAACTAAGAAGCTGGGGACTGCATTGAAGATTGCATTCCAAGGTGGTTCAGTGATGGGACTTTCAGTCGGAGCCTTAGCACTCACCGGTTTGGTGATAGTTGCATACATTTTTAGAAGGCAACTGAACGTTGAGAACTTGATAATTTTTGAGAATCACATTGGTGTGAATTTCATACCATTTGCTATGACACTCTCCGGATATTCCTTAGGTTGTTCTATAGTTGCAATGTTCGACAGGGTCGGAGGTGGTGTTTACACGAAGGCAGCAGATATGGCCGCTGATTTGGTTGGTAAAACCGAGTTGAAATTGCCAGAAGATGACCCGAGGAATCCAGCAACGATCGCTGATAACGTTGGGGATAACGTAGGAGATGTGGCTGGTCTTGGCGCTGACCTTCTGGAAAGCTATATAGGTGCTATATTATCAGCTATTGTGTTAGCTGCATACAGTTATGTACTCTCTGGAAAATATTACGATACGGCTGTGAAACTCATCTTCTATCCTGTCGTCTTTGTAACTGTCGGTGTCGCCGCTTGTATAGTTGGCATTCTTTTCGTGGTCTTTAAGAAAGTCTCTGACAAGCCACATCAAGAGTTGAATTTAGCTCTAATCATCTCAGCTCTCCTCACAGGTCTTGGAAACGTTGTTTCTACAAATCTGATGTTAAACAATGTTCCCATAGAAGAACTACAAGCATACGGTTTCAGATACGGCATTTTCTCTGCATACTACTCGGCAATAATAGGTATCGTTGCGGGGATAATTATAGGACTTTTGGCTGAGTACTACACATCTGATAATTTTACACCTACCCGTAACTTGAGTTATAAATCTCTTCAAGGCACAGGAATGGTAATCAGCGGCGGACTCTCTTTGGGCATGAAAAGTGCTTTGTTACCGTCGTTTGTGTTGTTTCTTGCAATATTCCTTGCGGATCATTTCGCCGGTCTCTATGGAGTGGCGATGGGTGCAGTTGGAATGTTATCTTTTGTCGCAACTTCAGTAACGATAGATTCATACGGCCCAATCGCAGACAATGCAGGTGGCATAAGCGAAATGGCTGAGCTTGAACCGGAAGTGAGGCATATAACTGACAGGTTGGATATGGTAGGAAATACGACAGCTGCGATAGGAAAAGGCTTTGCAATTGGTTCAGCCTCATTGGCTGCACTATCTCTCTTTGCCTCATACATCTACTCTCAAACCTCACCAGGTGAATACGTTACGAGCGTAAAAGAACTGTTGAACTTGAACATAATCAATGCAAGAACGCTCGGAGGTGCTATACTCGGAGCTGCATTGCCGTATTTCTTCAGCGGAATATTAATAGAAGCCGTTGTGAAATCTGCTTCTAAGATGGTAGACGAAATTAGAAGGCAAGTTAAAGAAAAGCCAGGAATATTGGATGGAAGTGAGTTGCCAGATTACGAAAGGTGTATCACGATAAGTGCTGATGGAGCTTTAAGAGAAATGGTCTTACCTGCAATGATTTCAATTGTAACACCTCTTATCTCAGGTTTTTTGCTCGGAGTGGATTTTGTTGGGGGATTACTCATAGGAACTACACTGAGTGGTATTATGTTAGCTTTATTCACAGCGAACGCAGGAGGGGCATGGGACAACGCTAAGAAGCATCTTGAACAAGGAAAGATAGAAGGGCTTTCAAAAGGCTCAATTGAGCACGCAGCATTGGTAATCGGAGACACCGTTGGAGATCCTTTAAAAGATACAGTGGGACCGAGTTTGGATATACTCATAAAAATCATGGCAGTTATATCACTAATATTCGCACCGCTTTTCGAAAAGTTTCATATTTTCTAAAATTCTGCAAAAAAAATACTCCCTAACGGGAGTATTTTTTAGATTATATTATTCCTGAATTATCTTCGCAATTTCTGGAACAATATCAATATGGACCTCTTTACCTTCGCTGAGCGTAGTATCAAACGGTGGGAGAACTTTGACCATGACTTCCCCAAATTCTGTGTCTATATAGTACTCTGAGAAGTTACCAAGATATACTATCGTTTTGATAACACCTTTTACAGGACCTTTCGACGCTATCTTCAACCCTTCTGGTCTACACCCAAGTACATACTTTTCACTCTTAGAAGTTGGCAGCGAAGGTATCGTATAAACTTGACCATTTAACTTGATAACTGTTCTATCTTCCAGTCTTTCTACAATCTCAACCGGGAAGAAGTTGATTTTACCCATGAATTCCGCTGCAAATTTGCTCACTGGCTTTTCGTAAATTTCTTCAGGCGAGCCTATTTGCTCTATTTTTCCACCCTTCATCAGTACTATCTTGTCTGAAAGCGTAAGTGCCTCTGTTCTGTCGTGTGTAACGTATATAGCCGTTATTCCTACTTCCTTTTGTATCCTCTTAATCTCGATTCTCATTTGTTCTCTCAGTAAAACGTCAAGGTTCGAAAGCGGTTCGTCGAATAGTAGAACGGAAGGTTCTACGACCAAAGCCCTTGCAAGCGCCACCCTTTGCTGCTGACCTCCAGATAAGCTCGAAGGTGGTCTATCACCATAGCCTTCCAGACCAACGACTTTCAGTATATTTTTTACCTTCTTTTCTATATCACTTGGAGGAACTTTTCTCATTTTCAGTCCATATGCTATGTTCTCCGCAACGTTCATGTGCGGGAAGAGTCCATAGCTTTGAAAAACCATCGCTGTATCTCTCTTCCAAGGTGGAATCTCAACGACATTGACGTTGTTGATGAGAATCATCCCATCGGTTGGTTTCTCAAAACCGGCAATCATACGCAAAGTTGTCGTCTTGCCACAGCCCGATGGACCGAGCAATGTGACGAACTCTCCCGGCTGAACGTCGAAACTGACATTATCAACCGCCCTCACTTCGTTACCTTTAAAGTCTTTAAATACTTTACTTACGTTTATCAACTTCAACGAAACTTGCTTCACACTTATCCCTCACTTTTATTGTTGAACGATATTCTTTTCTAAGTACTCACTCTTCCTAACTAGCAATCTCAAAAGGCCAAAGACAACTAAGATTATTATTATCAGAACGGATGATAACACACTTGCAAACCCGAAACGGAGATTTTCAGAGAAGTTGTATATCTGCATCGTGATATGGTACCACTTCGCCGATATCAAGAAGACAACAGCACTGACTGCGGTCATAGCCCTGACAAATGTGTAAGACAAGCTTGATATAAACGCCGGTCTTATCAGAGGCAATATAATCGTCGAAAATACTGTCTGCGGATTTGCTCCAAGATTCTGAGCAGCTTCCTCTATCGATGGATCTATCTGCTTGAGCGTTGCAATTCCACCTTCAACGCCAACTGGCAATTCTCTTATCACGTAGTTGATGACTATTATCGCGGCCGTACCAACTAAAATAAGCGGTGGTTTGTTAAACGCTATGACATAGCTTATACCTATCAACGTTCCTGGAATCGCGAACGGCAACAAAACTGCACCTTGTAAAAGCTTCTTACCCGGGAATTTCTTTCTCGCGAAGAGAAACGCAACGATCATCGAGAAGACGCCGGCGATAGGCATAGCCACACCTGCAAGGAATGTAGTATCTGTAAGTGCCTTCCTGCCCCTCTGCAATGCTTCTATAATGTTCGCCGTTGTGAAGGTATAATCGACACCCCAATTTTTCACAAAACAACCCATGAATATCGTTGAATAGAGACCTATGAGAAAGATTATCATAGCGTATACAAACACAGTTAAGACTCTCCGAGTGCCCGGGCTCACTATCTCGACAATCCTTCCACTTGGCTTACCTGTCACGGTAACGTACGATTTCCTGTTAACTACGTACCTTTGGAGATAGAAAGCTGTTAGTGCTGGCAACAGCAGGAGTAAAGATAGGGCAGCACCCCTGTCAAGACGATTCATTCCAGTAACTTCAAGGTACGCTGTGACTGAGAGCACGTTGAACTTTCCACCGAGCATCAATGGATTGGCAAAATCCGCTATTGAATTTGTAAAGACCAAAAGCCATGAGCTGAGAAGACCTGGTAAAGAAAGAGATAAAGTAACTGTCGTAAAAACTTTCCATCTACTTGCACCAAGGTTCATAGATGCTTCTTCCAATGTGCTATCTATCGCTTCAAGTACCCCTACCATCGTCAAATAAGCTATCGGGAACATACCCATCGTCTGTGCAATAACCAATCCGTCGAGACCGTATATGTCCCAATTCAGTTTCAGCAATTGCTTGGTAATAAGTCCATTTGAGCCAAAAAGAAGGATTATCGAAAGAGTCAAAGAGAATGGTGGCGAAATTACCGGCAACGTTGCAAACGTGGAGATGAACTTCTTGCCCTTTATAGATGTCCTTGTCACTAAGAATGCGAAGATGAAACCTATAAATGTTGACACGGTAGCTGTTATGCTTCCGAGAAGGACGCTGTTCGCAAAGGCTTTCAGATAACCTTTTTCAGTCAGTATAACCTTCCAGACGTCAAAACTGAACGTGCCTGTTCTTACGAATGTCAATCGTACTGCTTCGTAGAGTGGATAGACTATAAAGACTATAACAATCGCAAAGGTTACTATTATTGCGTATGTCGTTACAGGGTCTATAGAAAAGGTCGCGACGCCAAATCCAACTGCGAAGAGGGCAAAAAGTATCAAGAACATGTTATCTAAAGTCCTGAGCAATTTTACGTAGTCTTGAGCACTATGTAGCTGGACCATTATGCCAACGACTTGATAATCTTCAATAACAGGCGTGAAGACTACGTTGTAATCCTTTCCTTCGTACTTCACAGAATAAGATGAAATGTAAGTTTCTTCGTACAGAGCGTGTTCTTCCCCATATGCGAAGTCTTCTAATTCTCTTACCAAATCTTTCAAACCGCTTCCAGACTCGTATTCATTGCCATCAAAATCGTACTTGTAAATAAGGACATCTGGGAATTTTTCAGAAATTGCCACAGTATCTGTCATCGAGATGGAGTTTGACAACCTTAAAAGGTTCTCCCGCATCGAGCGGGAGAACTCATTTCTTACAGTTGTCCGTACCCAGAAAAGTAAACCTGCGATTACTGAAAGAATAACCAAATACTTTATTATTTTCCAATTTCTTTGTTCCATCTGTCTATTAACCTCTCTCTGTTCTGCGCTTCCCAAAGTAGGTCTTGCTGTATCAAGTTTATATCTTCAAGCTTGTAGACAACCTTATTTTTCGGAGCTTTTGGTGAAAGCGGAATGACATACCAGCTGGCTATTATACCTTGCGCTTTATCGCCGAGTATCCAGTTGTAGAGTTTCTTAGCCTCCAGTGGCTCTTTTCCGCCCTTGATAAGTGACATCGCTGCGATTTCGTAACCACTTCCGTCTGCTGGCAACGTAATTATTATAGGTGCTCCTTCTTTTTGAAGTTTTACAAGGTCGTGGAGATAGCCAATTGCTATCGTAGTTTCACCAATTGCACAATCTTTACCTGGTGCAGAACCAGATTTTGTATACATGTTTACGTTTGCGTCTAATTTCTTCAGATAATCAAATACCTTGTTTTCGTCTCTCTTGTAAATGTTAACCATCGTTGTAATAACGTTGTAAGCCGTACCAGATGTATTTGGATTTGCCATTCTTATAAGTCCCTTGTACTCTGGTTTTAGTAGATCAGCCCAGCTCTTTGGTGGGTTGATTCCGAGTTCCTTTGCCTTGTTCTTGTTCGTCGCAAATGCAAGAGGACCAACGTAAAGGCCTATCCAGTATCCGTCTGGGTCTTTGAATTTCGGGTCTATGAACTGACTGTATGGTGCTTTGTAGGGCGTTGTAAAGCCTTTGAGTTTCGCTTCTACGTGGAACACGCCAACACCGCCGACCCAGATCGATGCCTGTGGGTTGTTTTTCTCCGCTTCAAGCCTTGCAAGGACCTCGCCAGTCGACAACCTGATCCAGTTAACTTTTATTCCTGTTTCCTTTTCGAACTCTGCAAAGAGGACCTTTGCAAGCGGTTCTTCAAGCGTAGTATAAGCATTAACGTAGTTCGCTGCAAAAGAAATACTCACAAAAACAAAAAGTACTAATACCATCAATTTTTTCATGCTGCTCACCTCCTAGGATATAGTATAAGTGAATTATAACACATTCTATTTAAAATCAAACGTAATAATACGGAACGTCGACTTTGTACTTACCTCTGAACTGCGGTTCTTTCAGCATTAGCGGGCTATCCAAATCGTGGAAATCAAATGCGCCCGTTCCAAGTGCAAAGTGGACGCTCTGGTTAACGCCCAAGCTCGATTCAGCCATACAGCCAAGCATAAGCCTGAGGTTCGCAGCTCTCACCATCTCAACAATCGCAAGTGCATCGCTGATGCCCGATTTCATAAGCTTTATGTTGATATAGTCAACTGCCTCTTCTTTGATAAGTCTCATAACATCGTACTTTGTTCTCGCACTTTCATCAGCCGCAACAGGAAACGGTGAATTCCAACGTACGTACTTCAAACCGTCTATATCATGCATTCCGACAGGTTGTTCAAACACAGAAATATCAATTCCTGCCCGATAGATTTCGGTGACAAACTTCACAGCTTGTTTTGGAGTATAGCCTGTATTGGCGTCGACTATGTATTTACACCCTTTCGAGACTTCGTATATAGCCTTGATCGCTTCGATATCTTCTTCCAAATTCTCGCCTACCTTGATCTTTATGACTCTATGCCCCCGCTCAACAACACTCTTCGCATCTTCCACACGCTCTTCAAGAGTACCTATACTCACCGTATAATCAGTTTCAATTTTCGTCTTTGCTCCGCCGAGGATTTGATATACGGGCGTGCCGATTTCCTCGCTAAATGCATCGAGTACAGCGTACTGGACTGCCGCCTTTACACTCGGAGCTCCGAAGAGTTTGTCTGTCACATCGAATATCTGCCTGTAATTTCTCACATCCATCCCGACTATCATCTCGTTGACAACACTCTCAAAACCCATAAGTGCGCTGACTTTTTCGCCATTCACCCTGAACGAAGGCGATGCCTCACCGTAGCCCTTTATCCCGTTGTCTAGTTCGACAACAACCTCGATATTCTGCGTATCGTACGATACGTTATTCGTAATGTGAAACGGTTTAACGTATTCGAACCTGTTCAAAATGAACTTAACGGATTTGATTTTGCCCATGTCATCCACCCCTTGTTCTCATAGTTCTTCGAACTTTAGAACCTCTATCTTGCTTTCCAAATCGATGACGTATCCATCTTCCTCTTTGGCAATTATTTCCATCTCGCCTGTCTGGTTATCGTACGGATCAAGTCTCCAAGATTTCTTCGATGGATAAAATTCTCCTTGGAATTCCGTATTTGCGAACATCCTAAACCCATCAAGGTTGGTGAAGTAGAATATGCGCATTGGTTCCTGATCTCGCCTCGAACCGCCAAATGACAAATCAACAGGAACCCATCCGTACTTTTCTAGGTAAACAAGCGCCCAGTCGTGAGAAGATGCACCGATTGGTGTAATGCTCCAGCCGGACTGCCATCTTGCTGGAATACCAACAGCCCTACACAGAGTTATGAAAAGCAGCGCTTGGAATCCACAGTCTCCTTTGAACATAGTACCAACGTATTCAGGAATGTTATTATACATCGCGTACGGTAAGACATATGAGTAGTTGACGTTCAGCGTTACGAAATCGTATATCTTCCTTGCGATAGTTATATCATCAAGCTTCTTGTAATCCACATCGTGAAAGATAGACTCTACGAGGGATTTTATAAAAGGAGTGAAGACGATGTGAGGTGGCTTTTCTGAGGTATCTTCTTTTGTGGGTTTTTCTTTCCAAATACCTCTTGTCCCTATCCATTCACTCACTGTGTACTCGAACTCAACGCTGAAAGTATCAGAATCCTTACCTTCCATGTATACTGTTCTCTGCCCGACTGAATTATCAGCAATCTCATGTTCATGACTCGCATTTATCAGTTTAACATCTTCTTGCTGATATCCTTCTTTCGGAAACGGTAACCAAACCCGAACTTTTTCTTCTACAGGATTCTCGTGTTTCAGGCTTATCCTTGCTCTCACCCTGTACTTTTTCGGTTCACCGTACTTCAGAAGTCTTTCAACCGCTTTGTTAATCAATTCTCTTCTCTTCAAAACGTCCTTATCGACTCTTTGTTTTGCTTTATAATCCCTATCGTTAAAAGCAAGGTTTTTGTCGAATCTGCTTTCGTAGTACCTCTGACCGTCTATGTACATCCAGTCAAGTTTTCCCTGTTTTGTTAAAATCTCAAATTCCGGTTTCGTTGCACCTTTGAAGGTCTTTTTGAAAATTGAAAAAGCTTCTTTTTCGTTCCATTTGTAGGTTCTCCTTAAAAGCTTGATTCTAAACAGCTCAAACCTCAGTCTCTGCCTCATCTGCGGTGGTAATCGGTGTTCCAAAATCATCTGAATTTGCTCTTCTGCCTTTTTCAAAAAGCCCATATAGATATCCTTCTTCAATCCATCCGGAATTGGATAAGTCAAAAAGTCCATCCCTACACCCCCGATGTCAAACGATACTTTTCACTACAATTTTACAGCAAATATCGAGAAATTGAAAATCGAGAAACAGGGTGAAAAGTGTTGATAAGACTCTATATCGTTACCCAAAACTTATCAACTGATTAATATGAAATCAAAACAATATAGGGTAGCCTCTCGGCTACCCTACGGTTAGTTATATTGTATAAAATCTCAATTTCCAGCAGCTGAGACTACAGGGAATTTTATAGTAGATAATCCTGTGAGCTTTAATATAAGTTTTGGGATATCTGTGTTATCCATGAAACCGACAAAATATTGTGCACCTGGGCCGAACGCATAAACTGGAACTGGCGCAGCGGTGTGGTCCCATGTTGTCCAGCCAAATCCTACCTTTTCGCTGACAAATCTTGCAAGTTCCCTTCTCAGGTTGCTTGATGACACTTTTCTAAGAGTTTCGTATTCTGCATCCGATATCGAAATTCCATACCAATCTTTGATTCCCTGCACGAATTTCTCTTTGTCTGAAATGTTGTACTGGCTCAGGAACATCTGTGTCGTTCCCTTGGCCTTTCTTGCAAGTTCAACATTTATAGAGTATCCACCTTTTGAAAGTGACAACCCACCTGTTTCGTGGTCCCCAGTTACTATTACCAGCGTGTTTCCATCTTTCTTAGCAAATTCAAGCGCAACCTTTACAGCATTATCAAATTCAACAGTTTCTTTCCACACACCGTAGAAATCGTTAGAATGTGCTTCCCAGTCTATCTGTGAACCTTCTACCATTAGCATGAATGGTTCACCACTTTTCGAAAGAATTTCAAGCGCCTTTGTAGTCATCAAATCGAGAGTTGGTTGAGATGAAGGTCTACTGCTTACAGGTTCCAAATGACTTGCTGCGAATAAACCTAACACCTTATCTGATGATGCAGACTTCAACCCATCGATTGAATTTACATACTCATAACCCTTCTGCTTCATTAATTCAATTAAATTCATTCCATCCGTTCTTCTCCCACCGTTTGCTGTTGGAAGGAACCACTGCCACCCGCCACCAAATACAACGTCAACCGTTCCGGATTCAGCCAATTGTTTTGCAAGAGTAAGCTCGTCGTCTCTATTGCTGACATGCCCATACACCGAAGCAGGCGTTGCATGAGTTACTCTACACGTAACTGCTAAGCCTATCTTATATCCCCCGTTCTTCGCAATTTCAAAGATAGACGTTATAGGTTCTCCGTTCGGAAAGACACCAATCGCCCTGTTGAGTGTCTTAAAACCACTGAATAGTGCAGTTCCAGCCGGTGCCGAATCTGTGACCCATGAATCGTATGAATAAGTTGTTGTAATCGCCGTGTATGGCAACGTCATCGTTGTTAGAACTCTACCTTCGAGAATACTTGCAAGCAAGAGCTGGTTGAACGACATCCCATCTCCGACTAAGTAAATGATGTTAAGCGAAAGTGCTACAACGGAAAGGAAAATGACTAAGAGAATACTCAAGAACTTAGCTCTTACTCCAAACATGCCCTACACCTCCTCTTATAGAATAAACCTCTGGCATCTGAAAAAATCTATGCCTGAACTTTACATTCTACAGTATAACTTCATTTTCTTAAAATACGATTACTCAAAATTAAGATTTGTGAAGATAAGAATCCGGCTGCTTTTCACAGCCGGATTCAAAAATCGCACAGTTTTATCAAATTTCAGAATTTCTTTATATCTTCTGGTGTTCTTGGAAGAATTTCGTACATGCCTTTGTATAAGTACATAACACCAGTTACCGAAACTTTATCGCCTACTTTTAGTGTGCTGACATTAAACGGTACTTCTTTTCTTATATAAATCAAAATTTCAAACTTATCAGTCTTTACAGTAAACTGATATTTTTCAACCGATTTCACAGTACCTACAACGTTTACAAGATTTGAAAGATATTTCTTAAAATCTCCGTCTTTAAGTTCAACCGCTGTCGGTGTTGCTGTCCCAATTATTTCGACTTTGTCAGGTATGATCTCTAGAATATCATAGTAAATCTTTGTTTTGCCGACAACTTTAATCACTTGTCCAACTTTTAAATCAGCTGGTAAGCGGTTCCCGTAGAGCATGATACCTGCAGTTTCATCTTGTATGTAAGTTGTCAACGTTCCGAGAACACCAACAGGTGCGAGCACAATACCTGTTGCCTCTACCGTTTCCCCTTCTTTAACCTTGTAGATATCCGCAATCTTCGCTGCAAAGAATGCAACACTGAGTAGAAGCAGAAGTGCGACTACGAACTTTCTCATAAACCTTCACCCTCCCTGTAAAATATGACGAACTGATTAATTGACTATCTTAATTTCGAATGGTGCGCGGAGCATGATCATGTATTTACTTGTACTCGTATCTGTCCACAGTTCTCCATAAAAGCGCACCTTTCTACCCTTTAAACCGTACAGGTTGTAACTCTCAAAAAGGTGCTTGTATTCTTCGTATCTGATTTTGACAAGTGCAAAATCGGATTCTATGTAGTAAGTGTAATTAGAGTATCTCACGTTAGAAACATCCATCTCAAGCCATATAATCTTTCCCACATACGAATTCGTAATATTTGCTCTTGTTACAACCGGTGCGGTGTCGTATTTTGAGAATATACCTTTTCTATTCTCGTACGCTCTTTTGTACGCATCGACTATCTGTTTTGTATAATTAGGTACAGATGTGTCGTCATACATTAACGGCCTTGCATATCCTATTTCAGTGACGGATGCTTCGTACAGATACTTCTTATCTCCATCGACGGCAAAAAGATAAACTAACTTTCTCCCATAACTATCTGTACCTTTTTGCTCATAAGTAAGTTCAAAATTGTTGGCAAACCAGATTAGGTAGTTCTTTGCATCAGTACCGTACTCTCCGACTGGTTTATCACCAGAGTGAATCTCCGGTGTATCAATACCTATTAGTCTGTACGACTGGCCATAGACTTTGACTGTGTCACCATCCACAACTTCGACATTCTTTAATATCTCTTGCTGCGGTGCGCAGGAAGAGAGGTAAAGTACTAATACAATGATTATGAATATTGGAAAGCTGCTGAGAATTCTTTTCACTTTGGAATCTCCTTTCATCGAATCAGTTAATCGAACAAAATGTAATACAGATTACATCGTTTCAATGTCAACTTGTGAAATTGGTTGTATCTCGTATTCTCCCTTGAAGAGTGTGAGTATACCTGTTACTTTAACCTTCTTACCCTCGGCTATACCTGTTAAGCTAATCCCTGTAGCTGACTTGATGTAGATTTTCACTTTCAAATTACCGGTATTAACTATGAAATTGTCCTTTGCTACATTCTCAACAGTTCCAACAACATACACCATGTTTGACATGTAAGCATCAGAAAGCTCTTTCAGTTCCACAGGCTGAACCTTAGCACTTCCAACAACCGTTACACTGTCCACGACTATTTCAAGTATGCCATTGTAGACTTTTGTTGAACCGCTGACGCTCACGACATCTCCAACCTTGAGTGTTGCAGGAATAGATCTTCCATACAACATTATAGCCCCTGTCTTGTCTTGAATGTACGTGGTTGAACCGCTCAAAAGTCCAACAGGAGCAAGGACTGTACCTGTAACGGTAACTTTTGAACCTTCAGGCATTTTGTATAGCTCTGCAATCGAAATTGTTTGTTCTTTTCCACCAGGCACAGAGGCGGTTTTTGGCATGAACTGCATTACAGCAGCCTGTACACCAGCAAGGAAATCTATGCTCGCTTGGTAGTTGTATGTTACTCTCAAGAGTACCGACTGGGTTCCGGTCATAGATGATGAAACGTACAAGTCACCATTAGCAAGGGATAAAGAAAAGTCCCCGGACGTTATCTTAACACCGTAGAGTGGCAACCAACCGCTTTCTGCCCATATGCTGTTGTATTTTGCAAACAACCCAACGTAGAAATTAGACAGGTTGTAGCCTATCTCGCCCATAACGTTCCAAGTGTTTGGCTGGTTCGGATTTGAAGGTTCTCCTGTTGCAAAGCTCACATCGTACTTATTGCCACCTATCCAAGCGAATTGACCTGCTGCAAATACAGGACCAGAACTAAGAGTTGCACCTATCAGGAAACTTGGCTCGTTGATAGTATTTGTCGCTGCACCGATGCCAGCCCAGTATTTCAAAGTTCCAAATGGTAAATTCTGCGTGTTTTGATAGTTCAATGAAAGTTGGTAGTACCTTGTTTCGTAATATGCCCCAAACTGTCCGAAATCGGTTCTGAGAGAACCGTACAGTGCGTAATTATTGAGCTCTAAACTGTACGCACCACCAAGTTCGTATGAATAATTTCCGAGCTTACCGGAGATGTATCCAACAATACCTCCAGGACCGATTTCTGTTGCTGAAGTTCTGTACGTATCGTACTTCAACCCACCAATCTGAACTCCCTCGTAATTGTTTGTAAGGCTACGTGATAACCTCATTCGCCCAATCGCTAAATACAATGTGTTTACGTAGTTATTATCCATTTTGAATCTTGAATCGACAAAGTAATATCTCGGAACTATGAAATTCATACCAAAAAGATTAGATGTCGTATGTGAATATGTGAGGTAATCGGTTAACTTTAACGCGAAAGAATCAAATGGACTTGGTAAAGTAAACGTCCAGTATCCTATAGGAAAATTGTCTATAGCTCCGGAATTAAGGTCGTACGTTAAATACCCCCTGAGCTGGAAATCGAGTTTGAAAGCCATAGATAGAACAGTTAAAATGACAAGCAAAGTAGCAAGGTATTTCCTCACAACAATCCCTCCCGAGATTCAATAAGATTTGATTATCCGTTATTTGTCTAAATAACCCGGGACAAACCGCCCGGGTTATTTCTATCCGCAAACATTAAATCATGTTTCACTTACGAAAAATTATCAAAATTCCCACTTTAGTCTTGGATAGTCATTGCCTTCGTCGATTTTCCAAATATTCGTGAAGTCCCAATCCACAAACGTTGTTTGCTGTTTCATCTCAGCCGTTGTCTTTCCGATTTGGAGAGAGCTACTTGCTGAGCCAGTTGTTGTTCCAGAAACCGTTGTATCAAAGTAGTTTTTGCCACTGTCAGCCGTAACTGATACACTTGCACCACCTATAAACCCTCTCCAGTTTGTACTTGAACCATTTGGTGCAACCGCTGCGTAGGAACTCACAATTTTAATCTGACCATTGTTAGAAACAGAAGCTAACCCAATCAGACCACCGATGTTGGATGCACCATTTACAAATGTAAGAGTACCAGTAGCATAGCAGTTTTCAATTATACCGACAACATTAGTTCCCGTGCTGAAAAATCTTCCAACCAAAACACCAGTACGGCTATTTGAAAAGTTCGAAGTAACGGTAACATTGCTCGCAAAGGATTCTCTCAAAATCATCGGCTGTGTTGTTGAATCTGTAGTCACATCACCAATCAGCCCACCAGCATATGGGTAGCTGGTACCTGTTGAATATGTTGAAGTTATGCTTGAGTTTCTTACACCGACTCTTATAACGCTCGAATTTTTCGCTGCCCCAGCAAGAGCACCCACATATTGCTTTGCGGTTATATTAAAGTTTTCCAATATCAAATTCTTAACTGTTGAGCTTAAGAGATATCCGAACAATCCTGCGTTTGACCTATTGCTGTCATTATAGGCGAGGTTCTTAATCTTCTTGTTATTACCATCAAACACACCTTTGAATGCTGTATTATCCAAGTCGGTGCTGCTGAAAGTCCCAATCGGTGTCCAAGCAACTCCATTAAGATCTAAGTCTTCTAAGAGCTTAAAATAATAGCTCTTTGCTCTGTAGTTATCATCGCCCAAAAGTTTCAGCTGATTCACGGTGCCTATCAAGTATGGATCGCTTTCCGTACCATTTCCGCCTGCAAATGTGTAACCAATCTCAGCTTTTTCAACTTCCTCCTTTGGACCCTCTTCTCCGTCGACCACAGGTGCAACAGCAATAGCTTTGACGTTGTCATATTCAGATGTAGTTAAACCAAATGAGTAACTTTTATCAGACGTCGTTCCTACCAATTCATAAGCTCCGGAAACTTTCTTGTAAATCTTGAACTCCGTAGCAGAACCATGCGACCAGCTGAGGTACATTTTTCCATTGTAATCATCGTATTTTGCATTCAAATCTGTTACTGGGTCTACTGATACGATTTGAATTTCACTAATCGTCAAAACTTTACTCTTTGAAACTCCCTTAACAACCTGAATTCCTACCGATGTTGGGGTTGCTTCAACAGGCAACACAACATTTGTGAGTGTCGTCGTGGTTGCAAGAACCGTTCTAGTAGCTCCTTCGAGTGTTAAGTACACGTTGAATGATGCACCATTAACTTCAGAACTCCAACCGAGCGTTACGGTCTTTGAGTTCGGATTGTACTTAGCGCTAACACCTGTAACCTGAGGCAATTCCATTTCAACTTTGTCAGGGAATACGACAAACTCCCAAACATCGTTGTAGTATTTTGTATAACCCACGAGCGTTGCTGGAGTAGTCGTTGTCGGCTTATATATTGCATCTATATCAGCACTTTTGAAAACACTTATTGTAGCATATTCTCCATCATTTACCGGATATTTAAATTCGTAAGTGTTTGTCAATTGTCCGTTATTTCCTGTGAACTCGCCGTAGACATATGCATACCTTATGTCCCAGAGAGCTCTTGTTTCTTTTTCATTATCTAGGCTCTTATCAAGAAGTACCGGTTCGATGATGGTATCATCATTACTAAGTTCTTTTGTTCCGCTGGTAAGGTCTATTTCCAAAAACTTTGAATATGTCTTGCCTATAGTATTTCTTACGGTAAGTTTTTTTCCAAGGTCTGTCTCAGAGAGATTTGCCTTGTAAACATAGATAGCAGTAGTTGCATCAGATATTATCGCATTAGTACCTGAGACGTAAATAACTTTTCCGGAAATTTCCGGAATCGTTATTCCGGTGTCTGGATTTACTGAGTTCAATATATCGAGTTTCCATCCGTATATGTCCTTTTTTACCGTTCCGCCACCGCCGTTGCCTCCACCACCTTGGTTCTGAGGAACACATGAGAAAACCAATAGGAGAGTTGTCAAAACCGCAAGAAAAATGAAAAACTTGCTTCTACTCATGAATATACACCCCCTGTAAGTAATGTGGATAACTGATTAACTAACTATTGTTTTAGCTGATTATTATATCACAAAACGTATCTTACTTGTACCTTCTAAGTAATAAATATGAACATTTACATTAAAATTATCGCCAACTACATTTTAAAATCTCTTCTTATCTTTGATTTTCTTTGCAATTTAATACTAAACCTCTTCTATTTTATTATAGCATTAACTTTCAGAAATTAATGTAGTTCAGCTAAGTTCCATTAATTGGCATCTTAATAAAGAACAAAAAGCTCTGGCTGACTTTACGTCAGCCAGAACATTTTTGAGATTCTCAAAATTATATCGTTTAGAACGTTTAAATCGCTAAATCCTCTCGCTTATCGCCTTCGCTTGTAAGAACAATCCAAGGTAGTCCCTTCCGCCCGCTTTACTGTCTGTTCCTGACATGTTGAATCCACCAAATGGGTGCACGCCGACGAGTGCTCCGGTCGATTTTCTGTTGAAGTAAAGGTTACCTACGTGGAATTCTTCTTTTGCTCGTTCTATCCTACTTCTATCCCTTGAATAAAGTGAACCAGTCAAACCGTATTCTGTTGCGTTCGCTATTCTTAGTGCGTCGTCAAAATCTTCGGCTTTGATAATCGCAAGCACTGGTCCGAAGATTTCCTCCTGAGCTATGCGTGCGTCCCACGCTACGTCTTTGAATATAGTCGGCTCAATGAAGTATCCGCCGAGGTCTTCACGTGCGTTTCCACCAAATATCAGCTGTCCTTCTTTCTTGCCTATCTCTATATATGCCATTATCTTTTCCATCGAGCTCTTGTTGACAACTGGACCGAGCCAGTTTTCCTTGTACCTCACATCACCTATCGTTATCTTCTTTGCCCTTTCGATTACTTTTTCAACAAGTGTATCGTAAACATCTTTTACTATCACAGCACGGCTACCTGCACTGCATTTTTGACCTTGGAAACCGAATGCGCTGACGATGATGCCTTCCGCCGCCGCATCAAGGTCCGCTGTCTCGTCAACAACTACAGCATCTTTTCCGCCCATTTCAAGTACCGTTCTCTTAATCCATATCTGTCCCGGCTGAGGTTTTGCAGCGAGTTCGTGGATGCGCAATCCAACATCTTTTGAACCCGTGAAGCTTATGAACCTCGTCTTTGGGTGCTTGACTAAGAATTCTCCCGCAAGAGCTCCGCTTCCTGTCAAAAAGTTGACAACTCCATCGGGCAAGCCCACTTCTTGCAATACTTCGAAGAATTTCGCAGCTATTATAGGGCTGTCGCTTGCCGGTTTTAAAACTACTGTGTTACCCGTTACAATCGCAGCACTCGTCATTCCAACGAGTATCGCAAGTGGGAAGTTCCATGGTGGAATGACTATGCCAACGCCGAGTGGTATATACCTGAGTTCGTTGTATTCGCCTGGAATCCTGACAACCGGCTGTTCTGAAGCGTACCTTAGCATTTCCCTTGCGTAGAATTCCAAGAAATCTATCGCTTCAGATGTGTCAGCATCTGCTTCACCCCAGTTCTTGCCAACTTCGTAGACCATAACTGCGTCGAATTCGAATTTTCTCTCTTTGATTCTTTTCGCCGCTTTGAGCAGGTACTCTGCTCGTACGTGTGCTGGTGTTCTGCTCCATGTCTTGAACGCTTCCCATGCAGCTTCGAGCGCTTTTTCTGCAAGCTCTTCGTTTGCGCTGTTCGCAATTCCGACGATTTCTTCCGGCTTGCTCGGGTTAATTGATTTGATCTTTTTTTCCGTCTTGTACGCTTTTCCTCCGATGACGATGTCGTACTCTTTTCCGAACTCCCTGTAGACTTTTTCGAGAGCTTCTTTCATCTTCGCTTCGTTTTCTGGTTTTGAAAAGTCAGTCACAGGTTCGTTTTTGAATGGTGGTATGATCGTCCAATCCGTAGCCTCGTACATCCCTGTCCCCCCTTGAATTTTTGTAAGTACCTCAAGAATGTTTTAATTTAAGTAGCACATTAATTTCCTTCTTTCTCTTTCAATCTTTTGACTATGAATGATGCAACGTGTATACCTTTTGTGCCCCTTCCGAATCCTGCATCTACGCCGTTCTCTATCGCTAAGTCGTTGTTTATCTGCGTTCCACCGACGATGATGAGCACTTTGTCCCTAATACCTTTTTCTATCGCAAGTTCGTTCAACCTGCGCATGTTTCGAATGTGGACGTCGTTATGAGTGATTATCATAGATGCGAGTATCGCATCAGCGCCAGTCTCAATTGCCGCGTCTATAAGTTTTTCAGGTGGTACGCTCGTGCCAAGGTATGTGTATTTAATACCGTATTTTTCTATACCACCGTGTTTTATGTCGAGGACTTCTCTCAATCCAACCGAGTGTTCGTCTTCTCCAACTGTTGCAGCAACTACCTTGATTGGCCTTTTTTCAACGTAGCTGAAGAGCTCTTCTTCTGGAAGTGTTTCTGGTTTCTTCGGAAGCTCAAGCTCGTCTACCTTAATTTCGAATGGAACCTTTGCTTTGAGTTCGATGTACGTTCCTTCAACTGGGTGGAGAACGGTCTTCGCAATTATCGTTGGCTCTTCAAGCCCAAGTTTTTCACACACGGCTAACGCAGCGGCTTCTGCGTATTCTTCTGGCAGTGAGAATGTCATGTCAAGCTGTATCCAGCCGTCTGCAAACCATTCAACCTCTGGCTTGATTACGTTCCTTGACCTCATGTCTTTTATCTTTTGTAGCCTGAGGTTGACGTTATCAGTCTCGTCGAGCTCATCTATGAATTGTATCTTCTCCGGTTTGTGGAACGTACAGCCTCCTATCAAGTCACAAGGCTTTTCGATACCTTCCGGCAAATTGTTGTAGCCGAAGTGTTCACATACCGGTGCCATGTAGTCGTGGTCTCTCGGAACGACCGTACCTGCCGCAAGTTCTCCGTCTTTCTTTCGAGCGATTCCATCGCCGAATCTTTCGGGATAGTATCCGTTGTCAACGAACATACCAGCTTCAAGTGCCTCGAAGTACCCACCCATTTCGATTATCTCTTCAAGCATCAGGATAGCTCTCATCTTCAATTCTCTGACCTTTTCTCTAATCGCTTCTTGGTCTATCTTGACGTATTTCTTTATCCCGTCGAGTGCAAGGAGTGTGTGCTTTGCAGTTTCAACACCTCTTATTGAGTTTATGTGCCATGGAACGTTTCTTCCTTCGTCGGGGGTTATAGTTGACTGCAAGTCCGCACTTGTAAGTCTCGAAAGCATTGCATTTATAACGTGCGCCCTTGTTGCGTCGAACAAGTCTGATTCGATGTATCTTGTGTTCATCTGTGCCCTAAACCTGTATCCTTGGAAGAGTTCTCTCAGTGCAACGGCGTATGGCAAGTCTATTCTCATTTCCGGAAGTGGTGCAATCACTGGTGGAACGGTTGACAGAGCTATGTTTTCCTTCGGCATTCCTACTTTTACAGAATACATACAGTTTATACCGTGCTGTACGAGTAGTTCGGGCATGACTGTCCATGCAAGTTTTGCGGAGGCGTTTGCGTTGTGCGCTCCGTCTATCTGCAACATATTCGCCCAAGCCATTATTTTCTTTGCAACCGCTGCATCAACAAATGACCTTACTGGGTTGACGCCCCTGTAAAGAACGTTGTACTGCGGGTCTTGGTGAGCTCCGTTCACACCTTCTTCGGCAAATAGGACAGCTATCTCTGGACCGGCAACACCGGAAACATAACTGTGGAAGTTGATAGGTCTTCCAACTTCGTCTTCTATTAAATCGAGCGCCTTTCTTGTTGCACGCACTTGCTTTCTTGTTATCGGTATACCGCCGACACCTTCTGGCGTTCCTTCAATAAGCCCGTCGAAGTGCGATTGTCCGAGCGTTCTGATAACCATTATATGATCCGCACCGTGCCATGCAGCCATGCGCATGCGCCTTATGTCGTCTTCGAATCTACCAGAGGCTATTTCACTTGTGATAACGACATCCGGCTGCGGGTCGATGTTGTTGAAGTAGTGTGCTGCTGGTAATGGAATACTCTTTTTCAGTGGTTCGCTTACCTGATAGTATTCATATCTGTCTATTTTTGTACCCTCTGGCAATTTCTTTCTCCAAGTCCAGCCTCTTCTTCTTGGGCGGTATTTATCCAAATCCTTCAATATTTCTTCAACATCGATTGGTTTCATGGGCTCGAGTTTATCCATTGTGCTTCACCCCTTTGAAGATCCTGTCTACTTCGTCCCAGTACTGCCCGTTTATCATTCTTCTTCCTGCCTCTATGTAGTCAATATTGTGCTCTTTTGCAATGCGCCAGACAATGTGACCTGCTCCTTTTCCAAGCAAGCCTCTTTCGAAAATCATATCCACAAGTTTTTTAGCTTCAAGACTGTTGAATCCCATCCTAAGCAGGACAGAGCGCTCAATTGAAGGACTCGTGTGCGTCCTTGCAAGCTCTACAAGTGGATCTACAACTTTCTCGACAAGTTGCCAAAAGTAAGCGTTGAGCTCTTCGTCAGTCATATTCTGAAGGTGCTTTGACCTTTCCTGGAAGTCATCTGGTCTTGGTCTCATCTTATTCCCTCCCCAACCTCTTCTATCCATTTAAGAATTTCTTCTCTACTTGCTCTCAAATCTTCTTCAAGGAATTTCAATTCTGTTTCGTTGAATTCTTTTCTGTTTTCGCGTTTGATCAGCTCTTTAAGATAGCTCTTTTTCATCTCTTCAACAGGATATTCGATTACACCTATCTGTGCGGGGTGTTCTGGTATTGCGATAACTTTTCCAGGCTTATCTTCTTTTATTGGATCGCCTCGTTTAACAATCATCCCCATCTTTTTTGCAAATGTGAGCTGTGCGGAAGGTAATTTTCCAGCGCCCGTGTATTCGGTTTCGTTTACAACGATAGTCTTGTCTTCGTCCATCTCAAGTGCGAGTGCTATCGCAGCCGTCAAAGATGTATTACCTGCAGGTCCTCTCTGCAAGCCTTCCAAGTGTGCAAGCATCTCTGTTACGTAGAAGACTTCTCCTTGAGTTACAAGGACGTATCTGTCCATATACCTGAGAGGTCTTGCCGCGTTCTTTGGCACGTCTGATCTATCAGGAAATACGGCGAATGGGATTCCGAAGCCCGTATGGCCTGTTGTGAAGTACTTTTTATTGAAATCGTTGTCGCTCGCCATGTGAAGACCTCTTAAGTCCACGCTTGCGCCTATTATCTTTGTTTCAGTTGCACCTGCTTTTTTCAAACCGCGTGCGGTTCCTGTGATAAGTCCACCACCTGCGTGTGTAACAACAACCGCATCAGGATACTTGCCCGTCAATTCTTTCATCTGCTGAGCGATTTCGTATCCGAGCGTCTCTATCCCTGCTATGGCGTACGGTGAGTAAAGCGAAGCGTTGAAATATCCTGTTTCTTCAAGCAATCTCAGAGTGTAATAGAAAAGCTCTGGTCCGACGGTAAGTTGGACAACCTCCGCGCCATATGCTTCACAAGCTCTGCCTTTTTCGAGGATCTCGGGCTGTCCTCTCCACTGGCTGTCGTAGCATTCCTGAACGATGATACATTTTAAACCTCTTTTTGCAGCTTGAGATGCAACCGCTGCACCATAGTTACCACTCGTTGCTGCAATGACACCTTTGTAACCGAGTTTTTGAGCATGATAAACACTGACAGCTGCTCTTCTGTCTTTAAAACTCCCTGACGGGTTTGTCGCTTCGTCTTTTAAAAATATCCTCGCGCCTTTGCCTTTTGGAGCTATCTTCTTAATCAATCTATTTATATTCTTCAATTCGACAAGCGGCGTGTTACCCACACAAGTTTCAGCCTGTATTTCCCGGACTTCTTCTATCGAATATCCGACTTCTTTCATCATTTTTTCATAATCGAACGCTATTCCGTTGATGATGAATTTTTCGTAATCTATCCCGACAGCTTTCTTCATTATCTCGGCGCGTCTTGCCATAACTGCGCTATAGGATATGTCGAGGTTATTTGCCATTTTTCTCACCACCTGAATGCTCATCACTTTCTAAGAATTCTCGTAATTCCATGCCTATGGTGATGAGCTCCGGCACTGGCTCGCCAAAGTCATGCTCATACTTTGGATTGACAGCAACCAATGTACCGGAAACAATCCTACCCGTTGGTGTTTTTATGTTCACGGTATTTCCAATTTCGGCTTTTTCATCTATCAGAAAACCTTTGACACGCATTTCAAGAGGGACTTTCTTCGTATCGTCAGGTACTTGCGGCGCTCGTTCAGTTGGTTGCAAAATCCTCACTTGAACTTGCACCCAATCGCCCTTTTTAGCAACATTTGGGAGCATTCGCTCACCTCCAGAATTTAGAAGTCAAGCTCATTTTGTGAATGAAAGTATTGACCTTGGAACCGGCAAATCTGCCATGCATTTCAGCCCCGGCTGAGCACCGATAACTATCGGTATCATGTTCGTTGCAATCGCTATCGTTGCCTTTCCTCCGGGTATCTCCGGTTTTATCGAAAGGTTTATATTTATGTCCCCGTATATCTCTATGTAATCTCCAGTATCGACACCTTCAAGGTGCGGATGAATCTGTTGCGGATGGTAGAGCTCAATCACGCATTTGTCTCCAACGTATGCCTTAGCTGAATGATTACACCCCGCAACCATGCCCGGTTGTACTTTAACGACGGGCGTTTCTCTGTATACGTTAGAAATTATCGGTTTTCGTTCTTCTTCAACTTTTGATATGTTCCATCCCAACGCTCTTGAAATCATAGCGATGCTCTGCGGGAAACCTATGTGTCCAACGATAGTACCTTTCTTCAAACCTTCTTCGAATTGCTCTGGCGTTGTTCCGACGCCTTGAGTTTCCATAACCGTCTTCCCAAACGGAGATAAATCGTTTATTCTTTTCGCTATTATCTTATCAACTCTTGTGCAAACACCAGTTAACGCTATTATGAGAGTGTCGAGCACAAAACCGGGGTTAACACCTGTTCCGAGAATCGTAACGCCATACCTTTTTGCAAGGCTGTCCATATAGAGCGATTCCTCTGGATGTGAATCAAATGGGAATGCCATCTCTTCTGCAATAGTTATTACGTTTGCATGATTCTTAACTGCGTATTCGATTTGAGGAAGCACGTCTTTTACGAAAGAGCTTGTAGCTATCACAACGAGGTCTGGATTTGTTTCCTCAATAACGTCGATTGAATCTCTAACGCGCACGCCGTAGTTTCCCAAGCCAAGAAGTTCACCCACATCTTTGCCTATAAACTCTGGGTTCTTATCGATAACTCCGACGAGTTTCATGAATTTGCTCTCAATAATATTCTTTGCGATACCCCTTCCCATCGCTCCAAATCCCCAAGTGACTATTCTCATATACTTTCCCTCCTATATTCGTTATTCGAAGAATACAAAACTATTTTACAGAAAATTGACCATATACATCAACTTGACCTTTTCGTATGCTTTTATTGCTAAGTATTGAGATGCTAATCTAATCTTAATATACTCTTTTTCTCTTTCTTTTGCTTTCGTATACTTGTGCATGCAACGTGTTTTCAGAAAACGAACACAATGCTGAGCAATTCTACAATTGTTTTTCGGAGCTATTTCTCGTATTAGTTAATCTCTTGTTAACATACTTTTTTCACTAATTGCTCATTGAAAGTTACATTTAAAATGGTATAATCGCTCTTGAAAGCTGGTTTTTCAACAACTCACAAAGGAGGTTGGAGCTATGGCATCCAAGAAAGGTCTTACGGTAACACTTATCGTTATAGCTATCATTGTGGTAGCTATCATCTGGGCAGTAGCAGCAAACAAGAGCAAAGCAGCTGAAGCAACAACAGAAGAAGCAACAACAACAGAAGAAGTAACAACGGAAGAAACAACAACGGAAGAACTCCCAGCTGAAGAAGTAACAACAGAAGAAACAACAACAGAAGAAGCAACAGAAGCAACAACAGAGGAAATTCCAGTTGAAGAAACAACAACAGAAGAAGCAACAGAAGCAACATTCTAATATTGAAAACTAATAAAAGCGGGCTTTTGAAAGCCCGCTTTTTTATTTTTCAAACCTTTTGAATATTTCTTCAACATTTCTTAGATAGTAATCAGGTTCGAATAAGCTATCAAGTTTTTCTTTGGAAATATATTCTGAAATTCTTTCATCGCTTTGAATCTTTTCTTTAAACGATTCTCCACTTTCCCAACATTCAAGGGCATATTTCTGAACAACTTTGTACGCCTCTTCCCTGCTCATTCCAGACTCAACAAGTGCAAGCAGTATTCTCTGTGAGTAAACCAATCCGTTTGTAAGTTCTAAGTTCCTTCTGACGTTGTTTTCAAAAACTCTCAAATTTTCAACTAGATATCTTGTTTTCTCAAGCATGTAGTATATTGTCATCGTTGAATCTGGCAAGATGTACCTTTCAGCCGATGAGTGCGATATGTCACGTTCATGCCATAGAGCCATGTTCTCAAACCCAACTTGTGCGTAGCTTCTCATGAGCCTTGCCATACCCGTCAGCCTTTCACAAAGAATTGGGTTCTTTTTGTGAGGCATAGCCGATGAGCCTCTTTGCCCTTCTCTAAATGGTTCCATCGCTTCGAGAACTTCTGTTCTTTGAAGATGTCTTATTTCAATAGCTATACGTTCTATCAGTCCAGCTGTAATTGCAAAAACGGAAAGAATGTGAGCAATGTAGTCTCTGCTGACAACCTGGGTGGCCACAGGAGTTGGCTTTAAACCGAGCTTTTCGAGTGCAATTTTTTCTACAACAGGCTCAATGTTTGCATAATTGCCAACCGCTCCACTCAGTTTCCCAACGGATATCTCTTCTATCGCATCGTTTAATCTTCGAATATCTCTCATAAGTTCAGCATACCAAGAGAGGAATTTCAACCCAAATGATGTTGGTTCTGCATGCACGCCATGTGTTCTTCCTATTGTTGGCAAATTCTTGTATTCAACGGCCTTTTTGTACAAGACGTCAGCAAGTTTGTTCATCGAGTCAAGGATATGTCTTGATGCTCTAACAAGTGCAAGTGAGTTGGCTGTGTCGACGATATCCGATGAGGTAAGCCCGTAGTGGAAATAACGCGCTTCATCTCCCATGTTCTTCGTAACAGATTTTATAAACGCTATAACGTCGTGATCAACAACTTTCTCAATCTCTAAGATATCTTCAACGTCGATAACAGCTTTCTTCCGTATCTCTTCTGATGTTCCTCTCGGTGCAATGCCAAGCTCTTCATACGCTTCAACAACGGCGAGTTCTACTTCTAGCCACCTTTCGTACTGAGCTTTTAAGGTCCATAAGCTCTTTAATGGCTCTAATGCATACCTTTCTACCACAAAACTACACCCCCCACTGCGGTGGGTCAACTATCAAATGTTTCCCACCGTTCTTTTTTCCTCTAACTACAACTAATTTCGCTTCTTTTTCAGGTGTTCCGTGCAAAAAACACATTCTTTGAACTATCAACCTCTGCTTTTCTAACAAAGTGATCATTTCCACGAGTATCTTCGGCGAGAATGCGAAAACGAATGTGCCTTTGTTTCTAATCAGGTAAGAAGCTCCATGAATAAAATCCTTTAGTAAATCGTAGTCAGCATTTCTTGAGATTTTTCTTATCTTATTCGGGCTTTCTTTACCTATATGGAACGGTAGATTCGAAACAACCATGTCAAACGTTTCCGTATTGTAGTTAGACCTTATATCTCGAACATCAATGTTTCTAAAAACAACTTTATCCTCTAAACCGTTTATCTTTATTCCATCAACCGCAAGGTCAAACAACTCTTTTTGTACTTCTATCCCCTCCACGTACAGATTATACAACTTCGCAAGTGCAAACGCAACAATCCCTGTTCCACTACCCAATTCCACAACACGCTTGACATCAGCGGTTGGTTTGCTGTACCATACTAAAAAAGCCGACGCGTGCGTCGGCCTGTGTGTAGGTAAATCTATTG
Organism: Fervidobacterium gondwanense DSM 13020; assembly: GCF_900143265.1. Taxonomy (NCBI): domain Bacteria; kingdom Thermotogati; phylum Thermotogota; class Thermotogae; order Thermotogales; family Fervidobacteriaceae; genus Fervidobacterium; species Fervidobacterium gondwanense. The sequence continues at coordinate 348,768 of NZ_FRDJ01000001.1, forward strand.
TCTCTATTCCTCTTAAAATTTCTGATGAGAATCTTCTAGTCAGGAACTCGTTCATACGATTATCCACCGACAAAATCGACAAGCGATTTCTGGATAGCCATTGCAGCAGATTTTAGAGCTGCTTGCAGCACTGATTGCTGCATGTTGAGGTCTGTGAGTACTTTTGTAAGGTCTGCATCTTGTTCTTTTGATAAGTATTCAGTATTGAACATTTTTAAATCTTCTATTCTCGAAGACACCATCTCAACCATGCGAGCAGTTGAACCGACTGTTGCGAAATGCTCCATCACAGACCTTTCGAGTATTCCAATTTCTTTCAACGATATTTCAGAAAGTTTCTTTTCGTTTCCCTCATAAAGAGCTTTTATCGCATCGTCTATTGTTGAAAAAACAGTTTTGCCGTTCTCCAAAGTGAATACGTCGTACACAGTTACGCCGTATTCTATGCTGTAACCTAACGCATTTACTTTTCTCTTGACGTTCGCTTCCACAGGTGTAACGATGTTACCATTTTCATCGACCGGGCTCAGTTCAGACCTTGCACCACCAAAGATGTATTCATCACCAACGCGAGTGTTAGCAACTTCTATAAGATGCTCCTTTAAAGCCTTAAGTTCGGATGCTATAGCATTTCTTTCGTCAACTGTATTTGTACCGTTTGCACCCCTCACCATCAATTCCCTAACTCGATGGTATAGATCTGAAAGTTCCTGGAGTGTTGTATCATATGATTGTATAAAGTTATTGACATGGTCAACGTTACGCTTGAATTGTTCAAGCTCTCTCAACCTGCTTGATATATTCGATGCTCTTGTTGCAATAACAGCATCATCACTCGGATATTGAACTTCCTTTCCTGAAGAAAGTTTATCGTGCATCTTTGCTATCCTGTACAAGTTTTGCTGTATGTTGAATAGAGACCTGTCATTTATCATGTTATTTGTTATTCGCATCAAAGTCACCTCCGCATGGTACTAAATGGTGCTGATTCATTCCAAGACTATCTACCGACTAATCCGAGTTTATCGATAACCCTCGAAATCATATCATCCACAGCGGTCATTACCCTTGCAGCCGCGTTGAAAGCTTGTTGGTACTTAATCATGTTTGCCATCTCTTCGTCGAGAGATACACCCTTCACACGTTCCCTTTCGCCATCGATTTCTTTTTTCATAAGGTCCGTGTTGCTTTTGATCTTCATGGCGGTTTCACTTTCCACACCAAGTTCGGCAACCACACCACCAAGATATTCATTGAATGATTCAAGCCCATCATTCAATACCTTTTTATATTTTAGCGCAGATAATAGTTCAACTATTCCTGTATTTGCCCTTCCTGAAGGCTTGAAAACCTTTGCATCCCAGTTTGGGTTTTCCTCTGTATAACCAATATCCACAGCTATTGTTTCAGGGTTGCTCTTTATAGTTGAGTTCACTGCAAGTTTTTCGACAAATCTGTACGGCTCTTTTGGCAACTGTTTATCTATGAACAACGCATCGGCTTTTATGTATCTCATTCTCTGGTCCTGCGGCTTTTCGAACGGATTGACAAAGACAAACCCTTCATCCCAGTCGTTGAGAGGATCTCCATCAGAATCTATAAAACCAAGAGCACTCCAAAGCGCTTCAGGACCTTGGATAACCTTTTTCAGTTCAAATCCCAAAGACCTTGAACCACGCAAGACGAATTTTCCATGAGGTGTGACTTCTGCAATAATCCCAGTGTTCGCGTCGTTTATCATTTTTGCAAGGTCTTTCATGGTGTGCTTTGTTGGGTCTATCCTTATTTCTGTCGCACCTATGCGTATAGAGAAAGCTTGAGACCTGTTCAATATGTTTTCAAGTGTCTCCTTGCCCGTATCGAGTGCTTTATACGTCTCTTTGTGGATATTTGCTTGTGTAAAGAGTCCACCAGAATCTGAGAGTTTTAGGCGATTCAAATCGAATTCGTTTGCCTTCGTTGGTATTATCAGGAGCTTGTCATCATGCACATATGCTCTTATGTCGTTCCCAAAGTGAGTGTTGAGTTGGTTGGCTAAATCCTCAAGTGTTGTCGTTGCTGTAATACTCAGGATCTCTTCCTTTCCATTAATCGCAATTTTATATGACCCTTCAGAAACTTTGAAATCGTTTCTATTCACGACAAAAACATCGACGTTTTTCGTGGCAAATCCCATCGTGTTGAACATGTTACCGTTGAAATCAAGTGCAAGGGTGTTTCTTAAATTGCTATTCGCTTCAAAGTACAACCTGTAACCACCGTCACCGTGAGCACCAAGTTTTAAGTCGAACCATTTGTCAGTAATTGTCGACAAAGTGTTTTGAAAATCTTCGACCGTATCGTATGGATTGACTCTCGCTGAAAAGACTTTGTCAGTACCATCGAAAAAGACTATTGCGCCCTTTTCGATAAACGGCTTAGTTGTAATATCGGCAAAATCTTTTCTGTCGCTCATTCCTGAGATATATTTGATAGGACCATTCTCAACCCTTTTCGCACCTGCTAATCTGTAAAGTATCGAATCTTCTATCCTCTCAGCAGATATATCGTTGAAGAATTTTAAACCGGTAACGCTCCCATCTCCGTTGAATCCATCTTGGTGAACAAGGTTGAACTCATCAGTAAGTGAGAGCACAAATTCATCTAATCTGTTCATATATTTGACTAATGTCGAATCACGCAAATCAAAAAGACTTCTTAACTTTCCGTCATTTATGGAAACCATTGAATTCCCAGCGAATATTTCCTTAAAACCTTTACCGTAGGGTTTGTCAAGTGCCCTTAGTTCAACGACATCTTGACCGGTAAGGACGATTTGATTACCAAATCTCAGTGTTATCTGGCCAGCTTGGTCTTCATAATAATATATATCAGCAAGTTCAGAAAGCTCATCTAGAATTCTGTCTCGTTCATCAAGGAGGTCGTTGGGCGTATATTTTAAACTAACAGCTGTTCTCACCTTGGCATTTATGTCTGCCAATCTCTTCACCATTGCATTTATCTGCTGAGTTCTTTGCGCAATTTCGTTATCTATATCAACTCGCAATTGTTCGAGCCTCGTGTACAAATCTTGTATGTGTTCAACAAGTTCCTCCGCCCTACTCACAAGTCCTCTTTTTGCAGCTGTGTTCGTTGGGTCAGTAATCACTTCTTCTAACCCTGACCAGAAAGAATCGAAAAGATACCTGATTCCAGCCTCCGAAGGTTCTGCAAAGAGCTGTTCTACAAAATGCAAGTTTGCAGTCATTGTATCCCAGTAATTGTACTTGTTGTTCGTCTGCCTGAACTGTATGTCTAAGAACTCATCCCTTACACGCTTTATATCTCTAACGTAAACACCCGTACCTATCTGAAGTGGTATACTTGGTTGGGTTAACGATGTTAAAGGAATGGGGGGCATTGTAAGAAGTTCGGGCCTTTGACGTGAAAATCCCGGCGTATTCGCGTTCGATATATTATGTGCAACAACATTCATTGCCAACTTGCTTGCGTAAATTCCAAGTAATCCTGTGTTTAGCGTTCCGAATAGGCTTATGTCTGGCAATGCGATCACTCCTTTTGAGTCGCATGAATCTGTCCAATTTTTCGAAAGCTTTTAAAATAAATAGAAAGGCTTCTCTCAGTTACTCTCTAAAAATCGAAAATCACTTAAATCTATCGTACTTCGAGTCGTATGCAGAAGATTGAAATGTACCACTTTTTCCGTATCCAGAAGCAGAATAGGTCGGTTGTGTCGATGAACCCCTGACGAGATGGTTAAGAAGCTCAAAGTAACGGTCGTTAAATTCCATAATCTGCCTGATCGCATCCATTACTATGGAGAGCTCGTTGAGCTTCTCAACAATCTCGGCGGTCATGAGTGAGATTTCCCGCCTTTCATCAGAATTATCTTTTTCAATATATTCAACAAGTGTTGAATATCCCAGCTTTTTCAAAAATTCATCTCTCTGGGATTCTAAAAGTGATATTTCTAATGATAACTCCTCAATAGAAACCGAATATTTTGAAAGCATGTCCATTTTTCTATTCAAAACAGCACTTTCAAGCCCTCTAAAGGCTTGTATCATGCTTTCCAGTGTCCTTATTTCACTTTTAAGGTTTTCTTTTAACGTATTCATCCCTCCAGTATTTTTTTGGCTATCTTTTCAACATCAACTTTGAAAGTGCCATCCTCTATAGCCTTTTTGATCTGTTCAACCAATTCTGTCCTTACTTCCGAAGAAGTTTTGGCCATTTCAATGTACTCAGCTACCCTTTTACCCTCTTCTACTATGAGCTGGTCACTTACTTTCAAATCTTCTTTTCTCACTTTTGATTTTTCTACGTCCTTCTCAGTTTTTCCTTTGACTTCCTGCAAGTTTTGCATTCCCTGAACCCCGAGCTTGTTTATTTTGTCAATCATACGTCTTCACCACCCTTCTTTTATGCTTTTATCTATTTGTTTTATCGGAAAAACTACACTCTTCTTAAGTCTTAGTAGTGATACTTCTCGTTCCTCAAAATCTTAAAACCCCTGAATATCTGCTCGAGCAAGATAACAAGACACATCTCATGAGTGAATGTCATCTTTGAAAAAGAAATCCTCTCGGCTGCTTTTTTTCTAAGTTCTTCATCAACACCGAGAGGTCCACCTATAACGAACACTATTTCAGATGATATTTGAAAATTCCTATCTATAAGACTCGAAAATTCTTCACTTGTTAACTGTTTCCCCCACAAGTCTATTAAAATGTATCTTCTGTCTTTTAGTTTTTTGAAAATCGCTTCCGCTTCTTTGCCGAGTATCACCTTTGGATTCTCGGTGTTAACATCACCACCGAGTGGTACAAATTCCACGTTGACATCGGCAAACCTTGAAATTTTTTCCAGATAATAATTTTCTGCATCGAGTAAGTGTTTCGAAATCTTTCCCGGGACCAAAATCTCGATTCTCATAATGGTGAATAGAAGTACACGCCCCCAATCTCAGTGATCTCTCCACTGGTTATGAGAAAATTCAGGACCTTTTCAAAAAGTTTCTCATCGTTAGAAAAGACAAGTTCTTTTATGTATTCTATCTCGTGTTTAAATACAAATGTCTGAGACAAGATTCGTTTTACATAGTATGCAAAAGAACTGACTATGAAAGCCTCCAGATTACATACAACTTTCGCTGGAGTTGAGTATGAAATATAGTCACTCTCGTCCATCCCTTTAAGGCAACCGCTTCTTTTCACGGCTTCAACGTACGACTTAAATTCCGAGCTCGTTAATCTGAACTCGCTCTGTAACAACTGATTGAGCGCTTTAACTCTACCGTTTAAGAAGGCTTTATATGTCTTTTCAAGAAACTCCATGAAGTGTTGAGTTAAGATCGGATATTTTTCCAACAATACGGCAAAAAACGCCTTGTTTCTATTTAATTCGTAAACTCCATCGTTTATTTTCAGCACATCGTCGTGCAACAACATATCTAATGCTAACTTTAAGTCATCAATAGCTATTTTATGTCTTTGCGAGTACTCTGGAAGTGTCTTTTCAGAAAGTGATTCGTAAAGTATCCCTCTAATGAGTAGGAGTTTAGTATTCTTTAGCCTTTCCGGTTTTTGCACTTTGCGTTCATATATCTCTTCGGCTAGCTCCGTTATATTGTTGTAACCATATTTTGATGGGTTTATGTTAAAAGACGCGAGAAATCTTGAGAGGTTCTCTATTGTGAAGTTCTTTCCAGACCTTTTAAGGAAAATATCCATCTCCTCTCCAAGTCTGTCAATTGGGTCCGTGAGATTCTCGTTTTTCACAATATCTTCGTAGGGAATGAATTTATCAACAGCTGAGACAAGCTCATAACTCGTTGACTTCGTCCTCGCAACAGCAATTACCTGTTTACCGTAAGACTTCAGCTTGTATACTAAAGCCGTGAAGTCTGCATCTCCTGTCACAAGAAAGAAAGTGTCTATCACATCATTTTTTAGAGCTTGTTCAATACAATCTACCGCAAGCCTTATATCATTTCCCTTCTTGTTTGGTAAGAATTCTGCCTCTGGTATCTCAATGAGCTCTATACCGTAGTTGTAGAGTGCAAAAGCAGGCATTTTGTGCTTAGACCAAGAACCGTAGGCTTTGCCTCCAACTATCCTTCCATACTTTTGAGCTTCTCTGTACACCAACTGCACATCTACTGGTTGATTTTGAAAATCAAAAAGCAAGAATATGTTTAAGTGTGCGGAAGATTGAAGAAACCGGGATTCGTTAAGATTTGTAAGATTCATAATATCCCCCCTACGAGAGATGAAAAATGTGGAATGAAAAGACTCCCCCAGAAAGAAAAAAGCACAATCACAATTTACAACAGTAGCATTCTCCACATTCCTTCTTCTCTATCTGATTGTAAACAAGTTCGCCTATTGGGTTATCTATTCCAGCAAGGTAGTCTGCCAAGTGCAAGTGTAAGCATTTTAAAGTTTTCCAATTTCTTATCCCGCCAGTACCAGAAGAGGCGAGAACTGCGTCCCATTCAGAATCCTCAGGTTTGAGGAGAGACATTCGTTTTTTAATAACATCTTTGTGAGCTTGTTCTAAACGCGAGAAAAATCGTATATTATCTTCGATTAATCTCTCATACTTCTTTACGTAACCTTGCTCCTCTAACTTCGAAACCTCTTTTACTAAGTGTGGACAAGTTAAATAGTGGATAGTTGGAAAGGGCTTGCCGTTTCTTACGGGATAGCTCAAAATAACAACAGGAAAACCGAAAGAACAGTATCTTTCAACGCTTAGCACATTTTCTACGTTCCTGTCAAGCTGTTTCGCAATAATGTTTAAATCTTTATCACTAACGCGTTCCACTCATCCATCACCATTTTCTCTATAACGTTGTATTGGTCAAAGAGGTTCGATTTTTGAGTTATTATACCTGAAAGTATCAAAATCCCATCATCTTTTAAATGATTTTTTGCCTGTTTGAGCATCTCAACGAGTATCTCTGCTATTATATTCGACACAATAATATCGAACTTTCCTTCAACATTTGAGAACAAATCAGACCATTTCACATCTATATCTACACGGTTTCTTACTGCGTTTTCTTGCGCCACTTCAACAGCAAGTGGATCATTGTCGACAGCAACTACTCTATTTGCTCCAAGCTTCTTTGCCAAGATACCTAATATACCGCTCCCGCAACCCAAATCAAGTACGTCCATTCCGGGCTTAAGGTATTTTTTTAAATACATAGCAGACATCTTCGTTGTTTGATGTAAACCTGTTCCAAAAGCTAACCCCTGTGGTATTTTCAAAATTATATTTCCCTGCTCTTCCAAATTGTGATCCATTGGGTCGATTACAACACCTTCTATCATCTCGAAAGGTTCAGTGATGATGTTTTTAACCCAATCTTCCGGTCTTGTTTCTCGCATGCCAATATATTTTAATCCAATCTCGGTAAGTTTCTCCTTGACTTCATCTAATTGTTCCGGATAAAACGAAACAACAGCGAGGAATTTCCCCTCGCTGCTATCTATCGTGTAATAATCGTATTCACCGTAAAGTAAATCATCGATCTCTTCTTGCTTGCTTTCATCAAAATTAAAGACTATTTCTTTGAATACCTTGCTCAATTCACTCAGAGAGAACCCTCCTCATAACGTAAGTGTTTGTTCTCGGTAGATATGCTACAGGATCGTTTGTTTGGTCGTTTTTCCTAACTTCAAAGTGGAGATTCGGTCCTGTCGATGTTCCAGTACTACCAACGCGTGCAATGAAATCTCCTTTTTCAACGTACAGCCCAACGTAAACATTTATTTTCGACAAGTGGGCATAGTAAGTTTCTATCCCGTTTCCGTGGTCGATAATTATGAGATTGCCATATCCAGATTTCCAGCCTGCATACTTAACTTTTCCAGATCTTGATGCAAAGACCGGCGTTCCTGTATCTGCTTTTATATCAATCCCCGTATGGAACATATTCTTGTTATATATCGGATGTATTCTCCAGCCGAATTCCGAACTGATGCTTCCGTAAACGGGCCAAATGAAATCAGCAAGTTGAGTGAAGGACGTATTTACCTTCCCAACCGGAACAAAGACTTCTTTTCCTGCCGAAATAGTGCTTCCTATAGAAGGATTGACAGCCAAAATCTCTTCCGGATCAACAAAGAACAACTTCGACAAAGTTGACAAAGCTATAGTCTTAACTGGTTTATACATTATGCCTGGAACAAATGGTATCTTCAATTTCTGCCCAATCTTTAAGTTCGAAATCGAAACGTCTGGATTCCAATCAAGAAGCACAGGTATTGGAATACCGAATCCCTTAGAGATAGAGTAAATAGTATCCCCACTCTGCACCTGATAGTTTATATAAAATGAAAATACCATTCCTACCATCGCTATCATCACAAGAGCAAGTATTCTTCGCATTCTTAGACCCCCTTATTATATTTGTTACAAAAAATTCCTGTTATATTTTACCATAAAAGTTCAGTATGTCAAAATCTCCCCCTTGGTATACTTTTTATCGCCACCGTGTCCCGAAAATCTTCATTTTTTCTTGATATAGGTCAATAAAGCCAAAATATCTGCAGGCGTAACACCGGCTATCCGCATAGCCTGCCCAATTGACAAAGGTCTTATTTTTTCAAGCTTTTCACGCGCTTCAGTTGATAAATTCGGCACATCTGTAAATTTTATGTTGCCAATTTGTAAATTTTCGTATTCCTCAAAGACTCGAACTTGATCAAGCATCGACTTTATGTAGCCTTCATACTTGAGCTGAATTTCTATCTGGCTTATAATTTCTTTGTCAAGAATAGGTTCTGGATCAAGCTCTTTTATAGCCTCATAGCTCACTTCTGGTCTTCTAAGCAGTTTTGCCAATCTTGTGCCTTCGGTTAATGGTGTGGTTCCAAGTCTTGTCAATATATCATTGACTTGCGTAGATAATGGAACCTTAACGTTCTCTAATCTTTCAAGCTGTTTTTGGATTTCATTTTCCAAATTCACAACACGTTCGTAGAACCACTTCGGAATCAACCCTACTTGGTATCCGTACTTAGACAACCTCATGTGTGCGTTGTCGTGCCTCAGCAAAAGCCTGTACTCTGCACGAGAAGATAGCAATCTGTATGGTTCGTCTGTTCCTTTCGTTACAAGATCATCGATCATGACACCGATATAACTTTCTGATCTTTTCAAAACAATTTGTTGCCCACCTAACAATTTCATCGCCGCGTTTATGCCCGCAACTAATCCTTGGGCAGCCGCTTCTTCGTATCCGCTCGTTCCGTTTATTTGTCCTGCAAAGTAGAGGTTTTCAATAATTTTCGACTCTAAGGTTGGATAAAGTTGTGTGGGGTCTATATAGTCGTATTCCACAGCATACGCTGGTCTAACAATCACAACGTTCTCCAAACCCGGAATCGTCCTGAGCATCTTTATTTGCGCCGCGTATGGAAGACTTGTCGATAGGCCGTTGAGATAGTACTCTTCCGTATCCCTACCCTCTGGTTCGACAAAAACTTGGTGGCTTTCCCTATCAAATTTCACAACTTTGTCTTCAATAGAAGGGCAATAACGAGGTCCCTTCGCTTGAATCAACTTGACCTCTCCGTAAAGTGGTGAGAAAATCAGGTAGTCTCTTATTATCTTGTGAGTTTCCGGCACGGTATGTGTCAACCAGCAAGGGTAGTCTTTGTCCAATACTTTTGGCTCGTTGAAATGAGAAAACACCCAAGGAACATCGTCCGTGTCTTGCCTTGTCATTTTAGAAAAGTCTATGCTCTTCTTAAGAACACGTGCTGGCGTCCCTGTTTTAAATCGTCCAACTGTGAAGCCCAATTTGATGAGTGATTCGGTAAGCCCGTGAGCTGAGAAATCACCCATACGTCCTGCTTCCATCGTATCTCTGCCGATGAAAATCTTTCCTCTAAGGAACGTTCCTGTTGTCAGGATAACAGCTCTCGCTCTGTAATCGATACCAAAAGAGTCGACGATACCCGAAACCTTACCATCTTCCACAAGCAGTTCTTTCACAATTCCATATCTTAGCAACAAGTTGTCCTGCATTTCGAGCTTTCTTTTCATTGTTCGTGAGTAAGAATATTTGTCAATCTGCGCACGAAGTGCCTGAACAGCCGGCCCTTTGCTGGTGTTGAGCATCCTTACGTTTATCATCGTTTCATCTGTTGTCTTCGCCATCTCACCACCGAGTGCATCTATTTCACGCACAACAACGCCTTTAGCTGAGCCACCTATTGCCGGATTGCAGGAGGCCCAACCAACATTATCAGGGTTTCCGGTTATAAGCATTGTTTTCAAGCCAAGTCGAGCACATGCAAGTGAAGCTTCTATACCAGCATGACCACCGCCAACAACTATAACGTCAAACATGTAATCATCGTCAGGTCTTGAAAAGTAATTAATCTTCACTTATGGTTACCTCCTTAGAACCTCTTGCCCGTTTACAAAAATTCCGACTGGATCTCTTTCAAATGGATCTCCATCATACAAACAAAAGTCGGCGCAATACCCTATTTCTATTTTTCCACATTTAAGTCCAATAATCTTAGATCCATTTTCCGTATATAATTTTATTGCATCCTCACGCGTAAAGCCCATTTTCAGAGCAGCTTCCATAACGTACTTTGGATCAGCAGGAGACACGGGTGAGTCTGTAGAGAATGCGATATCAAGACCTGCTCTGTACATTTCCAAAAATGGGTAACCCATTTCAAATGACACATTTTCCAGTAGCGGTATGTCTTCAAAATAAAAGTGCGGTTGAATTGATAGATAATATTTCTTCAACCTTTCAAAATCCTGCCTTTTGATGAATTGCAGATGTATCAATCTATGCTTTAACCTCACTCCATTTCTTTCGAATCTTTCAAGAACTTCGTGGAGTGCTCTATCACCAATCGTGTGAACACATACTTGGAGGTTGTTATTCTCTGCATATTTTATGATATCATCGAAATTTCCAGGAAGCGTAAATACTCCATAGCCTCCTGTATCTTTATATTCTTGGAACATGTAAGCGGTCTTACCGCCAAGCGAACCATCGGCAAATACCTTTATTCCACCAATCTTCGATATTCCGAACTCACTAAATTCGTACTCCCACGGCTCTGTCGTATACAGCTTCTCGAAAATCCGAATCCTGCTTTTAGATAAGAGTACTTTTAGTTTCCCAAATGAGAGCCCATGAAAATCGTCTGAATGAACTTGAGTGACACCGTATCTCAAGAATTCATTTTCACCAGTTTCAAAAGCCATTTCATAAAAATCATCACCAAGTATGGACCAAACTTTTTCGATCTGACCTTCGTATATCAAGTTTTCTTGAAAATTTAATTTTGCCTTCAGATAATCATTTATCCATGCCACATGTCCACATTTCCTTATCAGTATAACCGGTTTAGCCATTTCATTCATTTTATTAATAAGAAGATTATCTGGCAGTTCTTCCCATCCGCGTGCGATAATGATCTCCTCAGCATCACTTTTCAAAATATCCAGAAGATTTTCTTTTGCTAAATCATGCGTCAGTAATTTCATTCCAGTACCTATTACATGCGCGTGCGAATCCACCCAGCCGGGCATTACAAATAGACCTGTGGCATCAACCACAGGTCCAGATTCTGTGAATTTAACAAATTCTCCATTTTCTACATAAAGGTCTCTCTTTTCAAACACTAATCCATTCCAAACATAGCCATTTTTTATTATCATCGATATCCGCTTCCCACCATGCAGAATACTCAAAAATGGCATTAGGATAATATTCCAGCGAGCCTCACGAGTTCCATGTCGAGTCTCTTCTTCTCTTTCAAAACCTCATCAAGCCTTACGGTCACTATCTTTCCACCCTGAAGTGCGGTCATGACATAACTTTCTCCTCTTAGCAGTGCATCGACTGCGGCAACTCCCATTCTTGAGGCTAACAACCTATCGAACGCCGTTGGTGAACCACCGCGTTGGATGTGACCAAGGATAGTTATCCTTGTCTCATAACCTATTCTATGTTCAAGGTGTCTCGCAACTGTGTAAGCACTCGCTGCGCCTTCTGCAACAACAACTATACAGTTGATCTTTCCTCTTTCTCTTTCCTCAAGCAGCTTATTCCCAAGTTCTTCGTAATTCACCGGTACTTCTGGGATTATCACGGCCTCTGCACCGGTAACCAATCCACTGACGGTTGCTATGTAACCCGAGCTTCTTCCCATAACTTCGATGATGAACGCTCTTTCGTGTGAACTTGCGGTGTCTTTAAGTTTTTGAATTGCATCAACAACCGTATTGAGACACGTATCAACACCTATGCTCATGTCGGTCATCGCGATATCGTTGTCTATAGTGCCGGGCAACCCTACCACAGGGATTTTCTGCTCTTCTTCCAAGAACATCGCACCATGCAAACTACCTTCACCACCGATAACAACAAGGCCGTCTATACCGTGCTTCTTAAGTATCTTTGCTGCCTCAGCTCTCGTTTCTTTTCTAACAAACTCAGGACAGCGGCTTGATCTCAGGATCGTTCCTCCGCGCTCCATTATTCCACCAACGGAGGCAAATGTCATAGGCTCAATATCTTCATCAAGCAGACCAGCGTAACCTCTCTTAATGCCGTAGACTTCTAAACCGGACTTGATACCATATCTAACAACTGCACGAATAGCGGCATTCATACCTGGTGAATCTCCACCGCTCGTCATAACGGCTATCCTTTTCAATCCAATCGCCTCCTCGCATCAGCATTTCAAACAAAAAAGCATTTTAAATTATATCATAACGGTAATGATTAGTCTACAAGTTATTGCTACTTGTTGCACTTTTTTTCTTATTTATGCTCTCTTTTCTTTCTTACTCTACTTGTCTTCCCTTCAGCCATATCGTGCGAGCGTTTCAGTGCCTGTACGACATGATAATTCACAGTGCCGCGTGGATATTCGTAGTTTTTTGTCATCACACCAGCAGGTTTGTCAGTCATCAATTCTATAGCTTCATCTACGTCATCTGCTGTCCATATGTGGAATTGTCCTGCTTTTATCGCTTCAATTATTTCATCACTCAGAACAAGGTTCCTTATATTCGCCCTTGGGATGATTACTCCTTGATTACCTGTAAGTCCCTTAAGTTTACATATCCTGTAGAAACCTTCAACCTTTTCGGTGACTCCACCCACTGGCTGAATGTGTCCGTGCTGATTGATAGAACCTGTAACTGCTATGCTCTGTTTTAAAGGTATTTTCGATATGGCTGAAATTATCGCAAGAACCTCTGCCAAAGAAGCACTGTCACCTTCCACATAACCATAAACTTGTTCAAAGGATATTGAAACACCTATTGAGAAAGGAACCTTTCGAGCATACTTACTGCCCAGATAACCTGTTAAAATCATTACTGCCTTGCTGTGTATCTGCCCGCTCAAATCAGCTTCCCTCTGAATATCCAAAATTCCAGAACTGCCGAGGTAAGTTTTTGCGGTGATTCTAACCGGAAGTCCGAATTCGAAATCACCGAAATTAACTACTGTAAGACCGTTGACTTGTCCAACTACCTTACCGCTAACATCTATTATTAAATCTTCTTTTCTGAACATATCATCGTACTTTTCAACGATAAGTTTTAACCGATCTTCTCTTTCAGTTAGTGCCTGATGTACATCCGTATACTCTATAAATTTTGAATTCCTTTTTTGAGCAAAGAAGTTCGCCTCCTCTAACAGATCAATAATAGAACCGAGCTTCATGGAAAGCTTCGTTCTATCTCCGGAAAGCCTCATCGAGTACCATAAAACTTTATTAAGCGCACTCTTTTTGGCGGGCAGGATTTCATTTTCTTTTGTGTAGTCTGCTATAAAAGAAATAAGATCTTTAACGTTTTCAACGGTCGTGTCAAGTTCCCAGTCAAGTTCAACTTTAATCTTAAACAGCTTTTCAAAATCTGGATCATATTCGTACAGAAGTTCATATATTTCAGGAGTTCCAACCAATATAACTTTTAATTTCAGGGGAACTGGTTCTGTCTTGAGAGTCGCTATCGTAGAATAGCCATACGCAGTGTCAATATTCTCAACCTCAATCTGACCTGAGAAAAGCACCTTCTTAAGTCTGTCCCAAACAAAAGGATGCACTAATAGTTCACGTGCATCGAGGATCAAATAACCACCATTTGCTTTGTGAATGCTCCCTGGACGTATCATCGTGAAATCTGTATAGAGCATCCCTTCTCGTTCAATGTATTCAATCTTGCCGAAAAGGTTGTGATAAGTCGGTGTGTCTTCAAAGACAACCGGCGCTGTGTTCAAACCGGAGTTATCAACAATCAAGTTAACACTGTAAGCTCTTCTAAAGTAGTACTCCAGTTCTTGCAACTTCTTTGTCGATGTCACCTTGTCGATAATATCTTCTTTAATTTTATGGATATACTCTTTCACATCACTGTATGGATATTTATTCTCTATCGCTGAGAAGAACTCTTCTGTTGCGAAGAGAAGCGCATACCTATTTAAATCCCGCACGCGTTCTTTATAGACACTCTCGAGTTTTCTGACGTTTTCAACTGCTGCATCTATGAGAAGCTGAACTTTTCTCTCGTTTTCTTCATAAAACTTCTTTTCCTCGTCGCTCAGGTTAATGTATTCCTCTTCCTTTATGACTTTTCCATCTTTCAGTGGGTAATAATTGACACCTGTTGCGGTTAGCTTTATAAGATAACCGAGTTTCTGTGCTTTCTCAATTAGCTCTCTTGTATATCTTTCCTGTTCAGCTTCAAATTCCTCATCTATTTCTTTTCTTCGGACTTTGTAATCTTCACCCTCAAAGACTTTCGAAATCTTTTCCGTTAAGTTTTCGACAAGTTTTTCCATATCCTTTTTAAAATCGATACCTCTTCCAGAAGGCAGGAAGATTACCTTTGCGCGTTGCGGATCTTCGAAATCCATAACATAAGCAACATCTGAAGGCACCGGCTTTTTTTGAGAATACTCACTAACAAAGTGTTTGACAAAGGTTTTTCTACCAGTTCCGGAAAGCCCAACAACAAAGATATTGTATCCACTCTTTTCCATATCAAGCCCAAAAATCAATGACCTGACTGCACGTTTACGCCCAATGAAAGATTGTGTCTCCTCAATCTCTCCTATCGAGTCTATATCAGGTAGCAGTTTGCTTTCAACCACAAGTTCCTCATCCTTCAATTTCATCAAAGGCATCTATTTCCACTCCCTTCTGTGTGAAGTGGTATTTCCCGTTACTGCTTATACAAAAATACGCACTACCGGAGCCTGTCAACGCAGCGGGGAATTCCAGTTTCAGTTTCTCTATTTTGCTCAGCAGATCGTTAGGAATTACTCTCTCAAAAATATTGTAAGTTCCTTTCTTTATCTTCTCACAATCGTTCTCTAAATATGCTCTGTAAAGTTCTAAAGGACCCATAGGTGCTAAATTAAACCATTCACTCCTGAGGTTGCCATACGCTTCTTTTGTTGAAATTGAGTACCCCGGATAGAAAATATCTATCTTGAAACTTGGTAATGGCTCTAATGGTTCTATTATCTCGCCGCGACCCGCAACGTTCGCCGTTCCACCGTACAAAAAGAATGGAACATCGCTTCCAACGGCTTTTGCAAGTTGGTAAGCATCATCTTTTGTAATTACTCCTACATATTCGAGAGCTTTCAAGAAACCTGCCGCGTTACTGCTCCCGCCACCGAGTCCAGCACCCATTGGAATTTTCTTTTCAAGTCTCACTTTAACATCGTGATCCTTATCACCCAAAAGTCTCCAAATTTTGTATAATATATTGTCTTCAATGTGCATGTTTGAATCTATCTGTATATTTCCATCGCCATTTGAAATAATTATCTCCATCTTATCAGCTAAGGATATGTTTTGGAAGAGCGACGATATCTCGTGATAACCGTTGCTTCTCTTTCTAATTATGTCAAGGCAGAGGTTCACCTTTGCGTAAGTTCTAAGTAATAAGCGACAAGTCTTGCCCATCCTTCCATCTCCCCAATGTAATTAGACAAATCTTTTGCTCTTAGTTCGATGAAATTTTCTTTTTCAACAACACCTTTGTAGTTGACATGTGCAATGTACAGAACACCGATATGGACCCTACTAACCGGATTTTCCATATCGTTTATCAAACCGACATATTCCATAGAAAGAAGTTCAACATCTACTTCTTCCTTCAGCTCTCTCCATAAACCTTTCTGAAGGCATTCCTTAGGTTCGTTCGAATCTTCAGTGTTCAGGTGACCACCAACGCCAAGGGTAATCAAATTATGCAATCTCTTCTCAGTTTGGTTTGATGTCCGCTTAAAGAAGATATATTCATCTCCATCTTTAAGCACGATATAGGGAATTATCTGCCGAATTGATTCATCGTACTCAGCTTTCGCCCTTTCAACAAAAAACCCCGTTTCTAAAACTTTCTCGAATTCTTTGTACGGAACTTCTACAACTCCTATTTTGCCATTGCATAACCTTTCGATGTCTGATGTTCGAACAACGAGTACTTTTTCCTGCATTGGATTTTCCATAATATACCTCCGTTCTTTATTTATCAATATTTATCTGTGGTTATCAGTATTCTTCGATATCTATTTCAAGTAATTGCTTTGCTATGTCTTTATCAAGCTTACTTGCGATAAGTCCAATCGCTGCGAAGATGTAATGTTTATCTCTAAGGAATTTTATACCTTCTTGAGGCAACAGCTCCATTGGGTGGATTTTGTGCAGATGTGTCAAACTTTCGAGTGCTTCTTTTGCGTATTTGGACCTCGATAAGAATCCACCGGTCCCAAAAATAGTCTTTACCGCTGTGAGGTCCTTTCCTTCAGCTATCGTCTTGCGACCCGTTGGCGTGTAAAGGTGCTTCTTATTTCCCGCGTGTCTTCTAACGCTCTGCTGTACACAGAACGTTGCGAGCTTGCTTATAAAGTACTCATCACGGTCAGAAATAGGATAAGGGCTTATCCTGGTTAAAAGCTCGTCATAATCTTCAAACTGGTTTCTTAAACTCTCTTCGCCCATCATATTAATAACGTTATGTGCGTTAACGTACAATCCAAGGTCACCCTCGACTGTTCTTTTCGCAAACGGTTCTGGAGAAACGAGCATCTCTTGTACTTCTGGCGAACCTTCAGTGACTGAATCCACATCAGTTGTAGCACCACCGATGTCTATTGTCAAACAATCGCCGAAAATTTCATACGCAAGCTCGGTCGTTGTCATAACAGCGGCTGGGGTTGGAATTATCTCGTAATCGACCATATCTTTAATCTTCTCCATTCCCGGAGCTTTCACAATGTGTTCAGCGAAAACTTCCTTGATAACATTTCTCGTAGGTTCAACGTTAAGGTAATCTATCCTCGGATAAACGTTTTCTGTTACGTACACTTTCTTGCCCGCATTCGTAAGTATGTATTCGACATGCTCAGCTGCGGCTATATTTCCAGCGTATACTATCGGTACGTCAAGCTGCAGTTTTGCGAGCATTTTTGCGTTATGTATAACAGTTTCAGTTTCCCCATAATCAACGCCACCAGCTAATAGTATCAACTTCGGTTGGATAGACATAACCTTTTGTAGGTGGAATTCGTCCATTTTGCCTGCTGTAACGTACTTAATAACTGCACCAGCTCCGAGAGCTGCTTCACGAGCTGCTCGAACGGTCATGTCATAAACAAGCCCGTGTACAGTCATCTTCAACCCACCAGCTGCACTGCTCGTTGCTGCAAACTTCTCCCATTTTATGTCTTCACCAAGAATTTCTTTCATCTTACTAAGCGCTCTCTCAATACCGATAGTTACATCTCCTTCGTTCACAGTCGTCCAATGCTCAGCTTGTGCTATTATCTTTGATTTCAAACCGAAATGGAATGCGGTCAAAACTGTCGTCGTGGATCCAATCTCTGCGAAGAGTAAATCGATTTTCATTTCAGAACCCCCCCTTTATCTTCCTGATTTCGTTTCATCTTCTACGAATAAGAATCTTGCACTCTAAAGTGTTCTCAAACTTAATTCTATTATACTACATGAAAATCCACAAAATAAGAATCTTATTACTTGAACACAAGTAATTATCTATACATGTCGTAAACATACATTCCAAGCAAATTTCGACACGTCACAGCAAAAAAATGAAGATAATCGAAGAAAACCTGAGAAAAAGTGAAAATTGTTTCAATAACCCTATTTTTTTCTTTCTGAAAGAAATATAATAAAGAGCTGATAGATTATGTTAAAGAGGCAAGATGTGTTATATTTTTGCCAAGGGGGTTAAAACCCTAAATTCTGAGAATTCATCCAAAGAGGAGGGAAAGTGTATGAAGAAGCTTTTACTCTTAGGAACTTTTTTTGTGCTTCTTATTTCTGCGGTAGTTAACTTCGCGCTTGACGTTGGTGTCGTACTCCCAACAAACGCTGAACCAAGATGGGTCCAGGATGAAACAAGATTTAGAGACGCTCTTAAAAACACAAAGTACTCAGTTGAAATTCTCTTCAGCCAAGGACTTCCAGCAAAGGAAAGAGAAAACGTTGAAGCTCTTATAGCAAAAGGTATAAAGGTTCTTATCATATGTCCACACGACGCAGTCGCAGCAGCGGCAGCGGCAGAAGCAGCAAAGAAAGCAGGAGTATACGTTATTTCTTATGACAGATTAATTATGGGAACAGATGCGGTTGATTACTATGTCACATTTGACAGTGTCGAAGTTGGTAGGGCAATGGGTAGATACCTTGTCCAGAACGTCAAAGCTGGAACAAAGAACAACCCACTTTACCTCTACGCAGGTGCACTTTCTGACAACAACTCGTTCCTCTTCTTCCAAGGTGCTTGGGAAATCCTCCAGCCAAAGATTGCAGACGGAACGTTCAGAATTATAAACTCATCCGAAGCAGAAAAAGTTAAGAACAAAAAGGATTTGACAAGAGACGAAATGGCAAAGATAATTGGACAAGTAACAACAAACTGGGACTTCAACGTTGCAAAAAGAAAAGCAGAAGATGACCTCACAAGAGCAAAAGCAGCGGACAAAGGAACAGTATACATACTTGCTCCAAACGACGGTACAGCAAGAGCTATAGCAGATGCTTTCAGAGCAGATAAGGACGTCAAAGCTTACTACATAACAGGTCAAGACGCAGAAAAAGCATCAGTACAATACATTATCGACGGTAAACAATCAATGACAGTATTCAAAGATGTAAGGCTTCTCGTCAAAGACGCAATAAACGCAGCACAGTTGTTGATTGAAGGTAAGAAACCAACGACGACAGCTACATACGACAACGGAAAGAAGAAAGTACCAGCAATTCAATCCCAGATACAGACAGTAACGAAGGATAACGTGAAAAAGATACTCATCGACTCTGGCTACTACTCAGAAAAGGACTTCAAGTGGTAATTAGTTCTGCTGTAATTAATTCATGAACAACAAACTGGGTGGTGTGAAATATCACCACCCGGTTTTTAGAATATACAATATACTGTATATTTGAAAACAAGATATGTCAACAAGGGGTGATTCGATGACGGACGATTTCATACTCGAGATGAGAGGTATAACTAAAGATTTTCCAGGAGTAAGGGCGTTGGACAATGTTGATTTCAAGGTAAGAAGAGGGGAGATTCACTGTTTAGTTGGAGAAAACGGCTCTGGAAAATCGACGATGATGAAAATACTGAGTGGTTTTTATCCATATGGAGAGTATGAAGGAACTATTATATTTGACGGAAAAGAACAGAGATTCAGAAATATCCATGACAGTGAGAGTGTGGGTATTGTAACAATATACCAAGAACTTGCACTGATTCCGGAACTCACAGTTTACGAAAATATCTTCCTCGGTCATGAAATAAAACGCGGAAGATTCATAGACTGGAACGAAACGATAAAGAAGGCAAAAGATATGCTCCTACACTTAAAACCTGACCTTGACCCTTCGAGAAAGGTTAAAGACCTCGGCGTAGGTCACCAACAGATAGTTGAGATTGCGAAAGCTTTGAGTAAAAACGTCAAATTGCTTATCCTTGACGAGCCAACGTCGTCGCTCAACGAAGATGACAGCGAAAATTTGCTTCGGATAATTAGGGAGCTAAAAAAGAAAGGTATAACCTCTATATTGATTTCACACAAGTTGAAGGAAGTAGTGGAAGTTGCAGATACCATCACCGTGTTAAGAGATGGCAAGATGGTCGGAAGGCTTGAGAAAAGGGAGGAATTCACAGAGGCTAACATCGTCAAGTACATGGTTGGAAGAGAAATAGAAGATATATACCCAAAACGCAAAAAGAGAGAATTTGGTGAAAAGATTTTCGAGGTTAAGAATTGGAAAGCGTATGATACGAGTCTCAACAGATATGTTGTTAAAGATGCTAATTTCTATGTTCGAAGAGGCGAAATCGTAGGAATTGCCGGATTGATGGGTGCGGGCAGGACAGAGCTCGCTTTAAGCCTTTTCGGAAATGCCAAAGATTATATAGTAGAAGGCGAGATGTACTTTGATGGTCAGAGGTGCAATTTTAGATCACCTTCCGAGGCTATAAAAGCAGGATTTGCATATCTCTCGGAAGATAGAAAAGTGACAGGGCTGATTCTCGATTTTGATGTGAGAACTAACATTACTCTGGCTGGATTAAAGCAGCTGAAGAAAGGATTATTCGTTAATGACAACGAAGAAATCATAGTTGCTGAGAGATTTAAAGAATCTTTGCGTATCAAAACTCCGTCAATCGAGCAAAAGGTCATGAACCTTAGCGGTGGAAACCAGCAGAAAGTTTCGATAGGCAAATGGCTATTTGTAAAACCAAAGTTGCTTATCTTGGACGAGCCGACAAGAGGCATAGATGTAGGCGCAAAGTACGAGATATATACGCTTATGAACAGATTAGTAGAGGAAGAGGGAATGAGTATCATAATGATCTCTTCCGAACTTCCCGAAGTTCTCGGTATGAGCGACAGAGTTTACGTCATGGCTGGTGGAAAGATTGTTGGTGAGTTAAGTAGGGAAGAAGCAACGCAAGAGAAGATAATGCATATGGCAGTGGATTATTAATAAATATTACAAGGGAGGGTACGAGATGAATTTTCTACAAGAACTTGGAGTGCTTCTTAAAAAGAACATACGTGAGTACGGTATGTACATCGCACTTGGTGCAATTATGATTATATTCACCATTCTTACAGACGGGCTTTTCTTCTCTTCAAGGAATATTAGCAATCTTTTTAATCAGATGGGGTATATTGCTGTGCTCGCCGTCGGTATGACACTCGTTATAGTTATAAGGCACATCGATTTGTCTGTAGGATTCATGGCTGGTTTCCTTGGCGCGATTGCGGCAAGGATGCTGAGAGAAGGCATGCCAGTAATACCAACGATACTAATTGTAATAGCGCTCGGTACAGTGTTTGGTCTTGTCAACGGATTTTGGGTTGCGAAAGTTGGACTGCCTGCGTTCGTAGCAACCTTGGCAGGAATGCTTATCTTCAGAGGTGCTCTACTGCTCTTTACACAGAGTACAGGTACTATTATAGTTATGAACGATTCATTCAATCAGATCGGTAATGGATTCATTCCTGATATATTCCACAATGAAAATGTACACATCTTGACCCTCATAATTGGACTTGCGATAATCGGATTATACATTTACAGTGAAATCAAAACGCGTAACAACAAGCTCCGCTACAATTTCGAAGTCCTTTCGATGCGCATGTTCATTCTAAAACTCCTTTTTATAAGCGCTATCATATTCTACATCTTTTGGACATTAGCTTCTTACAACGGACTTTCATGGACATTTGTAATAACACTCATTATAACCTTTGTATACCATGTCTTGACAACAAAAACAGTACTTGGTAGACATATATACGCAGTCGGTGGTAATCCGGAAGCTGCAAGGCTAAGTGGTATAGATGTCAAGAAGATCACTCTTTTCGTATTCGGATCAATGGGATTTTTAACAGCAATATCCGGTATTCTCTACACTTCAAGGCTGCAATCGGCTACACCAGATGCGGGTACCCTCTTTGAACTTGACGCGATAGCTGCTGCTTATGTTGGTGGTGTTTCGGCAGCTGGCGGAGTCGGTAAAGTAGCAAACTCACTTATAGGTGCTCTTGTTATGGCATCACTTATAAACGGTATGAACCTTCTTGGCGTCGGTATATCTCTGCAATACGTTATAAGAGGTGCGGTCTTAATTGCAGCAGTTGTTTTCGATATCAAGACAAGAAGCAAGGTAAGGTAATCTCAAGTGAATCAACCGTTAATGCCGTTTTAGTTTCTAAGGTTCAATCATTTCTTAACACTTGGGAGGAGCGTTCGTTGAAAAAAATCCTACACTCGACAATGAAAGAAAACAATTACCTGTTAATTCTAAGGACGATATTCCACGAAGGTACGATAGAGAGGGTTAGCCTCGTAAAAAAGACATTGCTTTCTCCAAGTACAGTGACTCGATGTATAACTGACTTAAACAACGCCGGTTATATATTAGAAATAGGGCCTGCAGAACAGGAAGGCAACGGTAAACTTGGCAGGAAAGCGATATCCCTGAAGATTAACCCAAGATCTTTTCAGGTGTTAGTCGTTGATATTGGAGCAGTGAGGACGAATTACGCCATTGGAAATGCGGATGGCACGCTCGAGAAGCTTGAATCGTCGTCTACACCTGATACTTTCGAAGAGATTTTGGAAGAGGTCAACGATATTTTACAAAATTACAAAGACGTTGAAGTTGTGGCATTTTCAGTGCCCGGAATGGTGGATGTGGAAAACGACACGATTCTTTTCGTTCCGAGTAAGGGCTGGAAAAACATAAAGATCAACGTTGAAGGCAAAGTTGTATACGCCGACAATGAAGCAAACTTGGCGATGATCGCCGAAGCCTTTCAGCGTGAAGAGGTAAGGAAGTCAAAATGCTCGGTCTTTGTGACTGTAAGGGAAGGATTTGGAACGGGTCTGTGGATTAATGGCGAACTATTCCGTGGTCCTTCTTTCAGCGCCGGAGAATTTGGACACACAATCTTGAACATGCAAAGCAGTAATTTGTGTCGCTGTGGGAATTACGGGTGCCTTGAAACTTATACGTCTATTTCGAGAGTTTTCGGAAAAGGACTTAAGGATGCTCAAAGCCATCTAAATAAACTTTTCAGAAAAAAAGCAGCGGAATTTCTTGAGTATATAGAAACATTATCTGTTGCATTGACCAACATCGTTAATGCAATAAACCCAGAATATCTAATCCTCGGCGGAGAACTTTCAGGTCTTGACGTGGAATTTTATGAATTGCTCGAGAAAAAGATAAAGGGCAGAGCTTTGGAAAATTCTGGAAAGATATTAAAAGTATTACCGCCAACGTTCACCCATGATACTTACCTGTATGGCGCGCTTTACGCAGTTATAGAGGAATATTTCATACCAAATGTGATCTCAAAAGTAGCCAGATAATAATAAAAGCCCAGTTTCTAAGAACTGGGCTTTTATTTTCCATTTGAAAACCTTAGAAATTTACTTTCGGTGCTTCTTGGGCTTCCGGCTTTGCTTCGAAGAATTGCTTTTCTGTGAATCCAAACCTACTTGCGATCAACACATACGGGAATCTTTTAATCAATGTGTTGTATTCTTTCACAGCTTCGTTGTAATCTTTTCGCGCAACCGCTATCCTATTCTCCGTACCGGCAAGTTCATCCATCAGCTGTCTAAAGTTGGCATCGGCTTTCAAATTTGGGTAGTTTTCGACTATGACAAGCAACCTACTGAGTGCTGATGTTAATTCTGCGTCAGCCGTGGCTTGTTCATCTGGTGTCTTTGCTCCGGCAAGTTTCGCTCTCGCGTTGGCAAGCGCTTCGAATATCTCCTTTTCGTGAGCTGCGTAACCTTTAACCGTCTCAACTAAGTTTGGAATCAAGTCGAGCCTTCTTTGGAGTTGATTCTGGATCTGGCTGTAAGTTTCTTTAACGTTTTGGTCTAAAGCTACCATCTTGTTGTACGCACCAATTAGCCAGAAGATAATTCCAAGTGCGACAACACCGATAATAATTAACGCAATGACCCATCCTTTCAAATCGTTCACCTCCGTTTTATTCCACTGGATATCTTTATTGTATCACAATGTTAGTGTTTTGGCTTACTTTACCGATAACTTCTCCGTTCGTAATTTTTAGAACAGATTCAACGTCCTTTTCTGCAATGACCAATATCATTCCGTACCCCATGTTGAATGTCTTAATCGCCTCAGGTATTTCAACGTATTTTAGAATCCATTCTATGTAGGGTTTCAACGTTATACTTATTTCGTAACCTTTATCACCTAACACCCGTCTCAGCGCTCTGAGTATCCCTCCACCAGTAACATGCGCTATGCCTTTGATCAATTCAAAAACTTCGGTAACTTCTTTGTATATCTTCGTGCCGGCGAGTAAGTCGAAGGAAAGCTCTTCGATGCTGATGTTCTCGCTCTCAATTATCTTCCTTATCAAAGACCAGCCGTTCGAGTGGAATCCACTCGCTGGAAGACCTATAATAAAGTCACCATATTCTATCGTCTCTATTGGTATTCGTTTTTCAAGTGTGCCAATGCAGAAACCGGCCGCATCCCAATCGTTTTCAGTATAGATTGATGGTATCTCCGCAGTTTCTCCGGCAACTAATGCCATATCATATTCGTCAA
Source organism: Fervidobacterium gondwanense DSM 13020 (assembly GCF_900143265.1). Classification (NCBI taxonomy): domain Bacteria; kingdom Thermotogati; phylum Thermotogota; class Thermotogae; order Thermotogales; family Fervidobacteriaceae; genus Fervidobacterium; species Fervidobacterium gondwanense. The sequence goes on from NZ_FRDJ01000001.1 coordinate 373,437, forward strand.
GCTTTCTAACAAGAGCTTCTATGAATTCATAGTGCTGCCTGTCTATTTGGTGAACGCCAAGGTAATCGACAAATGCTCGCGGCTTGCCTCCAACACAGACGATATCGTTGTAGTTCATCGCTATTAAATCTTGCGCGGCATCTGACCAGCTTCTGTACTTTATATGCAACAGCAATTTCGAACCTATGCCGTCAGCTGTTAAGACAATCTTAGGCGTTGTGAAATTCAAAATCGTTGCATAACCCGTCGGCTCTTTCAGTACCCAATCCGGAACTTTGATGACGTTTTTTATATGATCCGTAAAATCATCGTTTCTAAAGACATCAACACCTGAACCTGAATAAGTGTATTTTTCACTACCCATAAATTTCCTCCTTTTTCAACCTAACCAATTAAATATGATTAGATTTTAGATTTGAGCAATATCCTCTCTGTAGAACATTCCCTCGAACTTTACATTCTTTATATTCTCATACGCTTTTCGTCTGGCGATCTCAAGTTCTTTCGCAATGCCCATCGAATGGAGAACCCTTCCACCTGAAACTAAAAGTTTCCCTTCTTTTTCTTTAACACCTGCATAGAAGAAGAAACCACCGTCAATGTCTATAGTCTGTCCTTTTTCCGGATTTTCTGGATAACCTCGCGAGGCTATCACAATATCAACAGCAAAGTTTTCAGGCTTATATTCTCCAAACGGTTCGTTATTAAACGCCTTCAAAACGTTTTCAACAAATCTTTCAGGTTCCATAGCTACGATAACCTCTGTCTCCGGATCTCCAAGCCGAACATTGTACTCAAGAACGTAGGGCTTATTGTCTACAATCATGAGTCCTATGTAAAGAAAACCTCTGTAATCTACACCTTCTTTTTCAATTCCGAATAGCGTCAATTCAAAGATATCTTCGATTTTCCTTTTGAGCTCTTTATCTATCATGATAGGTCCGTAAGAACCCATTCCGCCCGTGTTCGGTCCTTTGTTTCCTGTGTATACCCTTTTGTAATCTCTTGTGAACGGAAGGAGTGCAAAGTTTCTTCCATTAACTATCGCTATCGCTGAAAGTTCCCAACCATTTAAGAACTCATCAACAACAACAGGTCCGCTTACATTTTCGATTAACTTGCCTTCTATAAGTTTCGAACCGCTTTCAAAAGCTTCTTCGTAATCGTTAGCTATTATAACCCCCTTGCCTTGCGCAAGTCCGTCCGCCTTTATTACGTATGGTGGCTTAAAGTACTTTAAAGCATCTTCAAGTTCTATACTGTTGCGGGCAATAATGAACTTCGCAGTTGGGATGTTGTACTTTTCCATGAAGAGTTTTGCAAAACACTTCGAGCCTTCGAGCTTTGCACCATCAGAGCTTGGTCCAAAGACATTTTTCTTTCCGTCAGCAATACCTTTAACGAGAAAATCTTCTGAGCCAGGAATGACGAGGTCAAATCTATCTATCACATCTCCTTCAATGCTTGGTATATTTTCACCTACGAGTTTCGTACCTGCGTTACCTGGGTAGAATGAAACACTGTGCCCCGCTTTATTAAAAGCCCAACCAATTGCGTGTTCTCTTCCTCCGCTGCCAAGTATCAAAACTTTCATATCATTCACCTTCCATTTTTCACAGAGGTTCTCAGTGTCTGAAAAGTCTTATTGGCGATTTATAAAACGCAATTCCATGTTCTTTCGCAAAGTTCAAGACCTCTTCGTCTCTAATAGACCCAAGTGGTGCTGCAACGCATTTCACGCCAGCACTCATAAGTATTTCCAAACCATCGGTGAATGGAAAGAACGCATCGGAGGCAGCTATCGCACCATGCGCTTTTTCTCCTGCTAATGTCGTTGCAATCCAAGCGGACCTCTTTCTCGATGGTTGTCCCCCACCTATGCCCACAGTTACCCCATCTTTCACCAATACAATTGCATTTGATTTGACTGCCTCAACAACTACAAGTGCGAACTTCACTTCGTTAATGTTGAATTCTTCACCGAAAAGTCGTTCCGGCTCTCCTTCGAATTTCCTTTCAGAGAGTACCAGGCTGCCGAACGCTACCTTGCCAGCAAAGGGTGTGTACTCAAGAGGTTTTATAAGTCGGACTTTCTTTTTTGATAGGTATTCGACGGCTTCATTATCAAACTCCGGTGCAACTATAACCTCCAGATACGTGTTTATAGACTTTGCCATGTCCAAGGTGAGAGAAAAGCTTGTAGCGAGTATTCCACCATAACTCGATTCGCTATCTGCTTCTATAGCTTTTCTTATGACATTTATCTTCTCTTCATCGGTATCGTTTCTCAAATACGCGACACCGCACGGAGTTTGGTGTTTGATCACCGCACAGCCTCCGCCTACTACGTTCAAATTCTTTGCAAGAACCCAAGCACTCTCAGCATCCAAGATGTTGTTATATGAGAGCTGCTTACCTTCGTGCAAGAGCTCAAACTGCGGTTTCCCGTAGACAAACGCTGCCTCGTGCGAATTCTCGCCGTAGCGTAAAGTCAAGTCCTGCCTTGGAAGCTCAACTTTCTCTCCTATCTCATTAAAAAAACCCATATCCATAACTTACACCCCCCACAGTACTTTTCTGCCCTCTATTTTGTAAGGCTCGTATAGGATCTTCCTTATTATTCTCCAGTAATGTTCATGTTCCAGTTTGTGTATTCTTTCTTCCAATTCATTCAAAGTCCATTTTTCATCAACTTCTATGGCCTTTTGGAAAATTATAGGTCCTGTGTCAACTCCACTATCCACAAAATGAATTGTAATTCCTGTGATTTTGACACCATACTCGAAAGCTTGGTTTATACCGTCCTTTCCCGGAAAAGCTGGAAGCAACGATGGATGTATATTCACAATCCTTGGAAAGTACTTTTTCACCATGTTCTCTGGTATTATGCGCATGAAACCAGCAAGGACTATTAAGTCAGGAGCGATTTCATCGGTTACTCTTTCAAAATCCTCATACCAAGGTTTTTTCAAAATATGCGATTCAATTCCCAGCTTCAACGCTCTTTCAAGAGCGAAGCACTCCCTATCTACAATCAAACATTCTATCTGTGCACCGAGCTCACCGCTTATAGACTTTTCAGCGATTGTTTGAAAATTGCTCCCATTTCCAGAAGCTAAGACCACTATACGGGGTAGTCGAGATTGAAACAACCCATGCATATTCCATTCACCCCACATCCTTCAAAGACTTCCTTGTAGCCGTCAACGGAAAGGTAGAACAACTTATCAGCTCCTACGTACTCTCTGAGTTTTTCAGCATCGTTTCTCGTTGCTATCAATTCACTCCTGCGTGACGTATCTATACCGTAATTGCACGAACCAATGACGGCAGGTGAATGTATTCCAACGTAAACTTTCTTCGCACCAGCTTCTCTAACCATATCTACGATTATTTTCATAGTCGTTCCTCGAACGATGGAATCATCTATGAGGATTATCTCTTTACCTTCCAAGACAGATGGAAGTGGGGAGAGTTTCCTCCTGACTATCTCTTGGCGATTCTTCGGCATTATAAAGCTTCTTCCTATGTAGTGGTTTCTTATTAGCCCATATTCAATAGGTATACCTGATACTTGACTGTAACCGAGAGAACCTGAGAAACCGCTATCGAGAACGGGGACGATAAAATCGGCCTGCACTCTATTTTCTTCATACAATTTTCGTCCAAGCATCTTTCTGACTTCGTGCGTGTTTACACCGTAGAAGTTACTATCCGGCCTTGCAAAGTAGACAAATTCAAAAGAACAGAACCTATCCTGTCTTCTTGAAAACTTGACAATTTCCGGCTTGTTACTATCGGTGAAAAATATAATCGTGCCAGGTTCTACCTCTTGGATTTCCTCACATTTGCAACCGATAGATCTCAGCGCCGAATCTTCAGACGCCACAATGTAACCATTTTCATATTTTGAATAAAAAAGAGGTCTGATTCCAAACTGGTCACGGGCAGCGGCAAGGAAGGAGTCATGGAGGATAACCAGCGAATATGCGGCTTTGATTCTCGACATGGCCCACTGGAGCGATTCTCTTGGATTTGTGTAAGGTGCAATAGAGAAGTAGTGGATTATGATTTCCGTATCGAGAGTAGTGGAGAATATGCCTCCACTCTCCATTATGAATTTCCTTTTTTCGTTCGCATCTACGATGTTCCCGTTGTGCGCAACTGAGATTCTGCCTTTGAGAGTGTAAGCTGTTATAGGCTGGATTTCGTCGAGTGAACCGTAAGTCGAATACCTTACATGACCTATGCCTCGATTACCTTCCAAGAACCTTTCATCGGTAAGTACGCTTTCTACGAGTCCTTCACCCTTGACAGTTTTAAATCCATTCACAACAACGCCTGCTGCTTGCTGACCTCGGTGCTGGAGCGAAAGGAGCAAGTCATGAATCACATTGTAGGCGTTATCAACGTTCCAAACACCAGCTATTCCACACATAATTCTCCCCCCACGATTTACATCACTTTTGTATTTTAATATCATTATCTATTTGAATTAAAAAGAGGCAGAGGAACCTTTCGGTTCCTCTGCACACACTAATCCCTTATTTGATGTCCGGCAGAAGTATTTTCAGGATATCTTCGTTCTTTATCCTGATGTACCCTTCCTGTAATTCTTTAAAAGCTATGCTTACTGAATAGCTATCAGGTGTCGAGACAAATGGTTTAGCGTAATCGTTTATTGCCTCAGCCCTTTTCGCAACAACGATTGGTATTGCGTACTTGTATGGTATCTTTTCCAAGAGCTTGTCGTATTGTACAACGAGTTTACTCACTTATCGCACCTCCTCAAATAACTTGTTCACTTTAATTGTATCTCTTAACCTTTCATATTTCAACCTCTCGGCAAAAATTATCGATGAAAGGTTTCTGATAGACTCTTCGAGATCTTCGTTTATTATTAAATACTCAAATTCGGGAATGTGCAAAAGCTCCTTTCGTGCAGTATCTAATCTCCGTTGTATCTTGTCCTCAGTCTCCGTTCCCCTTTTTTTGAGCCTTTCTCGCAGTACGCTGTAACTCGGAGGTGCAACAAACACAAATTTAGCACCAGAAAAATTCTTTTTAACCGTTAACGCACCTTGCACATCTATATCAAGTATCACGTCAATGCCTTTGTTTATATTCTCATATACCATCTCAGCTGGCGTTCCGTAATAGTTATCATGCACCTTTGCCCATTCGATAAATTTCTGTTCTTCTATCATCTTCTCAAATTCTTCGTGCGTAATGAAGTAGTAATCTACACCATGTATTTCGCCCGGCCTCTGTTTCCTCGTAGTGCAAGAGACAGAAAAAACAACTCTGTCAACTCTTTCAAGCACAGACCTTATAATGCTCGTCTTTCCAACACCACTGGGACCGCTTATTACAAATAGTATTCCCTTGGCATTTTCAGAGATTTTCTCCGTATTCCAAGGAGCTGGAGTCTCGGAACTGTGCATGTGTTGTTATCCCTTTCTTATCTTTTCAAGTTGCTTCTCAATCTCAGCCATCGATTCGATGAACCTTTGAGCGATTGTTTCAGGTTGGATAGCACTCAGGATGATATGGTTTGAGTCCGTTATGAGTATTGATCTTGTCTTTCTTCCATATGTCGCATCTATTAGTTTGCCTTCACCTTTTGCATCTTCCTTAAGCCTTTTGAGCGGTGCGCTCTCAGGATTCACAATCGCAATAACCCTGTCACCTGCGATAACGTTTCCAAAACCGATATTGATCAATCCGAACATACTCTACACCTCCTGAATTTGTTGAAAAATACTAAAGTGTGTTTAGGCTTGAAAATTCTTGCTACAGATAGATGACTATTCAACATTCATTATCTGCTCTTTAAACTGCGAAACCAAGTACTTCCCTTCTAAAGCAAGATTAGTTACGTTAGTAAATCTGCTCTTCGAAAGTATAGTGTTGAATTCTCTCAGAATCTCCTGAGATATAAAGTTGAGCATATCTCCTATCGGCTCATCCTTAATAAGAAGCTCTTTCGTGCGCTGTAAATGGCTATCCAACCTGACAAGCTCTTCCCTTATATCCGCTCTGTCTGCTATCAAAGCAACAGCGCTCTCGAAAAGTTCCCTATTCAACTCAACCTCATCAGGCAACAATTCTTTAGCGTTCGTTCTTATCCTCTGAGCGATGGCTTTCGGTATCTCATCAGCATGTTCACGGATTTTGTCAACCACTTCAACCATCTTATCAACCATGCTGTTCAAATCTCTCGTAAGTTTTTCTCCCTCGATTCTTCGCTCTTTAACTACCTCTCTGAGCGCTTCTTCCAAAACTTCTTTTGCTCGTTCCCAAGCCATGTCGATTTCTTCGTTTGTAAATTCGAATTGAAATGCGTCTCTGAAGTTGAGCAAATGACTTAGTTCAACAGGTACCGGAATGTTTAGATTCTCTCGGATGTCGGAGAGTGTGTCATAATAAGTCTTTATGAGCGAGTAATCTACCGACACTTGGATAGGCTTTATGAATTTCACCCATATCCTTGCACTTACTTTTCCTCGGCTTATGTACTCTTTTATCTTTGAAATCGCGTCGATTTCTTTCGAGCTCATGAAATAGTTCATCGAAACATCTATCGTAAGTCCTTTTGAATTGAGCGTCTTAACTTCACATGTAATTTTGTAGTAATCTAAAACCTTCTGTATTTTCGCGTACCCCGTCATGCTTCTTGGCATTAATAAATCACTCCCAAATTCATCTGTTTATATTATACACTAATTCCCGAAAAATTCAAAGTATTTCACGAAAAATTAAAAATATGTGCGGAAGTTTGCCTTCCGCACATTGTTTTTCTTATTTGCAACATAACTTTTCCATTATCTTCTCTGCTATCTTTTCGCCGCTAAGTCCGTATATTTCGAAAAGGAATTTCGAATCGCCAGAAACGGGGAATTCACTAAGTCCAAGTTTTATGAACTTACTTGGCATCATTCTCATTTCAAAGTATTCCTGAGCTATCAAGCTCCCAAGCCCGTTAAGTACGTTGTGATCTTCAACCGTTACGACGAAATTGGAGTACTTTCTAAGCACTTCTTCGTCTAAATCATATGGACAGCTGACATTGATAACCGCAAAGTTTATACCTTTTGACTTAAGGATTTCGTGAGCTTTTAACACGTTTGGAATAACAGAGCCTGTTGCGTATATAACTCCGTCTGTTCCGTCTCTGAGTATGTCCATTTTCCCGTACTCAAAAACATAGTTTTCATCGAAGAACAGCGAACCATCTTCTTTTCTGATAGGTTCAAGTTTACTCCTTCCAACTGCAACAACGAAATTGCCGTATTCTTTTGCTATGTATCTCACTACTCTATCGGTCTGGTTCGGGTCAGCCGGGACTATCACTTTGAACCCGTACCACGCAAGCGGTGCGCCTATGTAATTGAGCGCGTGGTGTGTCTTTCCATCTTCACCAACGTCTATACCACAGTGTGTCACAACAACTTTCAAGTTCGTATTGTTTATAGCATTTAATCTGTGCTGGTTGAATGTCTCGTCAACACCAAATACGCCAAAATCCGCAAAGAACGTAACTATTCCATCTGCGGACATAGCTCCCGCAAGTGCTGCTGCGTTGTGCTCCTGCACGCCAATCTCAACAATTCTATCCGGTCTCTCTTTATCTAAGAAATCAAGCTTTACTGAACCCTTCAAATCACAATCAACAGCAACTACGTTATCATTAGCAATGGCAAGATCAGCAATAGCCCTTCCAAGTGCGCTTCTGTTATCCGTTGATTTATCATACACCCTTGGAGCACCTAAATTGACATCAACTTTGTAATACAGCTTAACTTTTTCGTGTGGTTTAACCTCTAACGTTTTTCTCATCGCTATGTACTTTTCAACGTCGTTTTCAATTCCCAATTCATTGAGTGCTTTATCAAGCTCATCCTTTGACAAAGCCTTACCGTGGTAATCAGGTTTATCTTCCATAAAGCTTACGCCTTTACCGATAATTGTATGTGCAATGATTGCTGTCGGGTAGCCATCGTTTCGAGCTATTCTCAATGCAGAAAGTATCTGCTCATAGTTATGACCGTTAATTTCTATTGTCTTCCAGCCTGCTGCTTCGAATTCTGCTTTAATGTCAACGTACATTATGTCCCTTGCATGACCGCTAATTTGGATATCGTTGTAATCGACGATGACAGTCAGATTGTCGAGATGGTACTTTTTCGCAGTTCTTCTTGCTTCTTGTACTTGTCCCTTTGCGCTCTCGCCGTCGCTCATAACCACGTACACATGGTAATCCTTTTTCTTGTACTTTGCAGCCAAGGCAAATCCAACACCTGCCGATAAACCTTGACCGAGGTTGCCCGTTGTCCATTCGACGCCTGGTATCCCACGTGTTATATGTCCTTCGAAGATTGAGGCAGGATGCCTGAAACCTGAGATAACTTCTTCTCTATTTACAAAACCATATGCAGCTAAAGTCGAGTACACTCCCGGGGAAATATGACCATGGCTCACCACTATCCTATCTCTGTCTTCGTTCCATGGATCTTCAGGAAATACGTTTGCAAACGAATACAAGCTGAGCAAAATGTCTATTGATGACATCGAGCCACCTGGATGTCCAGAGTTTGCCACGTATGTCATCTTCAAAATATCTCCGCGACACTGTGTGCCTAATGCTTTAAGTTCTTCCAGTGTTTTCTTCACTTGGCTAACCTCCTTTAAGTTCTAATATATATTATTCATACGCAATCTCATATATTTTTCTTATATCTTCCTTTGTCAATTCCTTAACCGTGCCAAACGGTGCATGTTTGTTAGCAATTTCTGTTAATTTTTCAATGTCTTCTTTAGCAAATCCAACTTCTTTTAAAGTAGTGGGTGCACCGATCTTCTTGTACCAGCATTTGAGTTTATCGATAACTTCTTCTGGCTTAACCTCTCTATCCAAACCAAATATATTCTTATCAAATTTAACCAACTTATGGGAAATCTTGTCTTTTACATAAGTCATCCACGCTGGAAAGACTATGGCAAGTCCCGCTCCATGAGCTACGTCTGGATTAAGTGCGCTTATAGCGTGTTCAAGTTCGTGAGAAGACCAATCTCCACCAGTCGTTCCCATACCTGTAAGTCCGTTGAGCGCTAGTGTGGTAGCAAGACAGAAATTTGCCCGAGCTTCGTAATTTTCTGGTTCTTTCAAAATTATTTCCGTTGCCTCGATAAGTGTCTTAATTATACCTTCGTCTATTCTATCAAGCAAATCACTTCCAGCAACATCGAAGTAATATTCCATAACGTGACTTATAGCATCGATTGCACCGTAAACAACTTGATTTGCTGGCAAGGAATACTGCGTTGTTGGGTCAACAATCGAAACAACAGGGTAAACATGCTTTGAGCCGAAGTAGAATTTCTCCTGGGTAACTTCGTTCGTCACCACGCCGTTGCCGTTCATCTCAGTACCCGTCGCAGACATCGTTAGCACAACATACAGTGGCAGAGCCTTCTTAACGTTGTACCTTCCGATAAATGCATCCCATATGTCACCGTCGTAGTAGTAACCTGCCGCTACCGCTTTTGCACTGTCAACGACGCTTCCGCCACCGACTGCCAATATCGCTTCAACTTGATTGTACTTGGCTATCCTTATCGCCTCATGTACTTTTGAAAGCACTGGGTTCGGTCTTACACCGGAGACTTCAACCTTTTCTATACCGTTTTCGACGAGTGATCTTACAACCTTTTCATAAACTCCGTTCTTTTTTATAGAACCTCCACCGTAGAGCATTAACACTCTCTTGATTCCGTCTTTTTTTAAAAACTCTCCGATTTTCTCAACCGTTCCATTTCCGAAAACCAGTTTCGTAGGGTTGTGGAAAACGAAATTTTCCATACAAATTCCCTCCTTTCGACAATTTTGAACATTCACAACAATGAAATTTTCATTCAGAACCTTGCACCTAAATTATACCACTTTTATCTATTTGTTGAAGTTTTCAATGATTAGCCCAGATTAGCTTAGGTAGGTCGCTTAGGGTGTATAATTAATTTAGGAGGTGAGCAGACATGACTATACGTATAAAATCTTTTCAACACATCATACTTGTGCTCTCAGTACTCATATCTCTCCACTCGGTCAGTTTAGGTAGTTTGCTTGAAAAATATCTCGATAATTCAGGAACGCCGTCGTATGAAATACTTTCACTATCAAACTCACCTGTTGGTGGAAAATGGATACTGCTAAACATCCAAAGCCAAACATGGCGTGGTATAACATGGAACCACAAAGTTGCAGTGTATATACCGAGACGTTTACCACACAAGGAACATGGGATAATATTCGTCACAGGCTCAGCTCCTCGTGACCCGCTCTCAAGAGCAAACGAGTACACACTGGTTGCTGAAAGTATAGGCGCACCTTTTGCGATACTGTGGGATATACCTAACCAACCTCTCTTTGGTTTGAGAGAAGATGCACTAATTGCGTATACCCTTGCAAAATACTTGGAAACACGGGAAGAAGACTGGCCACTGCTCTTTCCGATGGTTAAGAGCGTCGTGGCTACAATGGATTGTCTGCAGCAAATATTCAAAGACCAAGGTTTGAACGTCGAAAAATTCCTTATAACAGGCGCATCTAAGAGAGGATGGACAACATACTTGACCGGTGCGATAGACAAAAGGGTATTTGCTATAGCCCCTATTGTATACGACAATCTCAATCTCCAAGAGCAGATGAAAAGACAGCTGGAATACTACGGAACGTTCAGCGATCAGATCAAAGACTACACAAAACTTGGCTTGACCGAGTTAATGGTTAAGAATGACGAGAAGATTTTTGAAGTAGTTAAATCGATAGACCCGTATTATTATGATATAAAAGTGCCAAAGCTGATAATTCTTGGTTCTAACGACCCATATTGGGTCGTCGATTCCTCTGAGGTTTACTTCGAAAATCTGGCGGCACCCAAGTACGTATTGGTACTGCCAAATGAAGGTCACAATATTTCAAATACGGTCGAAATATTCAATACAATAAGAGCATTCTTCGCAATATCAGTTTCGGGAAAGTATCCAGTTCTGCATTGGAAAAATGAAGAAAGTTCGATCGTTTTGGAGACCGAAGAAGAGATAGAATATGCGAAAGGATGGTACGCAACGTCGAATAACTTGGATTTCAGAAAATCTTACTGGCAAAGTGTTGATCTTGAAATTCAAAATGATGGAGAAAAGTCTGTTGTGAAGTTCAACGCTCCGGATGCCGAAGGAAACGTTGCAATGTTCATCGAAGTCAGACTTATTAAGGAAGGTTATACTTTAAGCCTAACAACTACACCAAGAGTTCTCAGAAAATAATAAAGATAATTAAAAACCCACCTCTTTAACCGAGGTGGGTTTTGTTAATTAACCAACTATTATTCTAATTCGAGCCATACATCGTCCATTATAAGCGGATCCGTCGGATTGCCCCCACCCATTATGTATGCCTTAGGTTCTTGTTGCAATGGTCTGAATTTACTCTCTATTCCATCGTAATCCCAACTCGTTACGTATACAGTCCAGCCACTGAAAGATGAAGGATTTCCAACCCAGTCGCCTTTGACGATTATCTTCACCCAACCATCTTCAACAAAAACTTCAGGTGAACCAAGCTGTGTACCGAACTTGTCTTTCGTAGAACCTTGAGCTGTGTATATCGCACTCGACCAACCAGTTGCGAATACCTCCCAATCCCAATCCCAGTTGTCGAATGCATAGTTCTGCAGTGGAAGAACTCCTGTGCCTTTTCTGCTTGGATCATCTATGAATATCTGGTATGTAACATGGTCAAATCCGTTCGGTGGTCCCCAGCTCTTTGTTAAATCGCGTGGCTTCACGGATATTACTAAGGTACTTCCTATGCTTTCTACCTTTGCTTCAAGTATATCCATTTGACGCTTGAACGTAGCGTCTGTTGGATAGATGTATGTACCGCTTGGTCCTATATCATCATCCGCCGGGTCTTTTGCCTCTGCAAGCAACTTCTTTTCAAGCTCGACAATGAACTTAATCTCCTCAGTGTATACCGTGTCCCTTACGTTCTTTCCGACCGCCCTGACAAGGAGTACGTGTTCGCCGGGATCTAACTTGAATGGGTCAATAACAAACGAGAATTTTCCATTCTTCGGTTCTATTTTCTGCTCACTTTCAGCTTTTCTGTCAAAGTAGACATAGACTGTTCTCGCGTCTGTTTCTCCAAGAATTTCTTTCAGAGCCGTTACTTTTTCGTTTGGTTTAATGCTCACACTTACTTTCGTAGTTGGTTTATAAACTTCAGACTTGTCCTTCGAAATTGCGAAAACCGTAAATGTACGTGCAGGTATCCTTACTGTTATGTAACCGTTCTCCTTGACAACTATAGGCGAGCTTATTCCACCGGTTGCGTTGTATATGGGTTCGAGTGTAGTTCCTGGCTCGTATGAAGTCTTGAAGTTCGATATCCTCGCATCGTTTGCGGTGTTCATGATTATAAAGAGTTCTTCTTCGGAGGATTTCAGCGTGTATACAAGCAGTCCCGCACCTCTTACCTCAGAGAGCAGTATGTTGACCTCGCCATAGCGTGTTGCCGGATGGGCTTTTCTAAATTCTATAGCTTCTCTTATAAATCTGTACATATCGCTGTTGGTATTGAAATGGTCTTCCCCAAAAGAGCCCCAACCGCCTTTGAACATGCTTGCCCTTGTTTCTTCGAAATATTGTTCTGTTCCGTAATATATAACTGGCATACCCGGTAGAGTGAGTAAGAAGCCAAGTGCCTGCATTGTGATATTCGGTGTAACTCCTTTACCAAATCTCTCCATGTCGTGGTTATCGATGAACGTAACAAGTAAACCTTTCTTAAGTATTTCATTTCTCACTTTCATACGGTACGCCAAAAATTCTGTTGGCTGACCGCCTTTTATAACCCTCCTTATCTCTTCCATGAGCGTGAAATCGAGCATGGAATTGAAGCCGTGATCAAAATACGATGCTATCTCCATATCCGATGTATATTCCAGAGGCTTCCCGGAAAGCCACGTCTCGCCAAATGCTATGAAATCTTTTCTAAGCGAGAAAATTCCTTTTTCACCTTTGAAGAACTTGTCGAAGAACTCCTTTGGAACGTACATCGCTGTATCTACCCTGAACCCGTCGACACCAACTTCTTTGATCCAGTAAGAGTAAGCGTCTATCAAAGCCTCAACAACTTCCGGATTTTCAGTATTCAGATCATCCAGTCCGCTCATCTGATAATTGAGCTTTTGGTTCGGATCAGAGTAATTTGTGATATCCGGTGTCCAGTGGTATATAGCCTTTTCTTTTTGCGCCGGGTCATTGTAGTTGTTCAAGTTAAACGGATACTGAGTAGGAGCTGATGTTGGTATGCTACCAGTATTGAGCTCAAACTTTCCATTTCTGAATCTAAAGTAATTTCCAACATGGTTGACCACAATGTCTTGTATCAACTTCATACCGTTGTTATGCAGCGCATCAGCAAGTGCTTTGTAATCTGCAAGTGTTCCAAAATGTTCGTCCACCTTTTTAAAATCCCTCGCCCAGTAGCCGTGGTAACCACCGTAATTGACCCACGGATCCCACCACTGGTTGGCAACAGGTGGAGTTATCCATATACCGTCTATGCCCATACCTCTTATGTATGTTATTTTATCGGTTATACCTTTCAAATCTCCACCGCTGTATTTTGCCCCATCCCTTGGATCGTACTCAACATTGGCTTGGTTGTTGTTTGACGGATCACCATCATTGAACCTATCGATCATGATCATATAGAGCACTTTGTCCGCCCAACCGCCTTTATACTGAGTAAGTACGTCAGAAAGTGCAACCACAGAGCTCAGAAGCAACAGCAAAGTGCTCAGAAGGACAAGTAACTTTCTGTAACCAAACCCTTTAGCCACCTTTACCACCTCCAAACAATAAGATACTTAATTCTACCATTAAAATATGCATGTTAAGAAAATTGTGGTATAATTTCCAAAGAAGGAGGCGAAGATATATGATAGATGTATTGGTGGTTGATGATGAAAAGCATGTCAGAAACCTTTTAGTTCGAATGATTTCCACTATGTACGAATGCCAACCAATGGAAGCTGAGAGCGTTGAAGAGGCTTTAAAAATATGCGATAAACATAAATTCGATGTAATTACAACAGATATTAAGTTCAACGGAGAAGATGAACTCGACGGAAAAGAGTTCATCAAGAGGTTAAGGTTACGCGGAATCTTTACACCTGTGCTGATAATATCCGCATTTGCAACGCCGGAAGATATAGCAGAAGTGTGCAAGTACACGCCAGTTGACTATCTTGCTAAGCCATTCACTCAAGACGAACTCAGAAAGAAGTTGAAATCTCTGCTTGAGTACCAGAAGGAGAGTTTCGAGAAGTACTTGAGAGAAGCAGAAGGGTTGATACATTCGAATTTTCCTGGTGATCTCGATAAGGGCGAGCAGTTGGTCAGGGTCATGTTCTCTCTCATGCCTTCCTCTCCGATTCCTCACTATCTAATGGCAGAGATAATAGAAAAACGCGGCAACCACGAACTTGCTGAAAGGCACAGAAATGCGGCAAGAGCCTTAGATGTTAATCAAAGAGGTTACAGAAAGGGTGAAGAAATTGACACGGACTAATCTCAAATTCTATGTTATAGTCGTTGGGTGCGGCAAAATTGGACTTGAGCTCGCGACAAGGCTTTCAAAAATAGGTTTCAACGTTACCATAATAGACAAAAATCCAGATGCACTTTCTTTATTGCCTGAAGACTATGGCGGATTCGTTATAATCGGTGATGCAACTGAACGTGAAACGTTGAGTAGGGCAAAAGCTGAAAGGGCAGATATAATAATAAGTACAACGGAGGATGACACAACAAACTACTTCATATCAACCGTTGGAGCAAAGATATTTGGAATACCAAAAGTTTTGTCGCTCGTTAACAATAAAGAAAATGTTGAATTGTTTGAAAAAAGTGGCATAGAGGTTATTTCACCAATTCACCTTGCAGTTTACACGTCAGAGAGGCGAATACTCGAAGGTTTTGAAGTCCAAGAAGTTTTTGAGGACATGGATGGTGAGGCGAAGTGAAAGTAATAATAATTGGTGGAGAACGAGTACCTTACTTCCTTGCCAAGCGACTCATAGGGAGCGGTTATGACGTTTATTTTGTAAACAAAAGCAAAGAACTATGCGATGAATATTCAAGAACATTGAACGCAACAATTATAAACGGCGACGGAACTTCAAAATATGTTTTGGATCAGTTACAAATAGAACCTAACGACATCATAGTGCTCCTAACAGAACGGGACAGAAAAAACTTCTTCATAGCGAGACTTGTCCAAGAATACTACAAGGTCAAGAACGTAGTAACGTTGCTTAATAACACAGAAAATGAGGATATTTTCCAAAGATACGGGATAAGGACTCTCAAGGTTACAGACTTGATAATGAACAACATAGAACCTCTCCTCTTCGGAAATAAGGTGATGAAGGATTTAGAAGAAGAGCTCACGAATAAAGGCGCGGAAGTGCTAATGATTCCTATTGAA
This sequence comes from Fervidobacterium gondwanense DSM 13020, assembly GCF_900143265.1. Lineage (NCBI taxonomy): Bacteria > Thermotogati > Thermotogota > Thermotogae > Thermotogales > Fervidobacteriaceae > Fervidobacterium > Fervidobacterium gondwanense. The sequence goes on from NZ_FRDJ01000001.1 coordinate 388,993, forward strand.
TACGATTCAAAAATAGCTCATAAAGAGTTGAAAGAACTGAACGTACCTCAAGATATGCTTGTGGTTGGGGTTATAAGGAAAAACAGATTCATAATTTCTCGCGGCGATACTGTTATAGAACCAGGGGATGAATTAATTATTGTCTGTGCTTCAGAAAGGCGTTCGGAAGCTGAAGCGTTCTTCAGAATGTAAATACGCAATAACCAAGGCGGTGAAATGACATAGATGCTTGAACGATATTTGAGAATATACAAAGCCTTCACACTCGTTATATCACAATATGCTTTTATTGTAATCGCGCCCCTTATACTGTGCCTTTTTTATCCAGAAGAGCTGAGCAATTCATACGGTTTTCTTCTGCCAGCACTTCTTTCGGCAATTATATTCCTTACCGGTTTGATTATAAGAGTCTCCGATCCAGGAACAATAACTTATCGTGATGGTGCAGTCTTAACAATTTTCACATGGATTGTAATATCCATTCTTTCAGCTTTACCATACATGCTTATAGGCAATCTGACGTTCTCACAATCGATCTTTGAGTCTGTAAGCGGGTTAACTGGTACGGGTTTAACTATGTATACAGACGTAACAAAACTGTCTAAACTCTTATTATTCTGGAGGTCTTTTACTCAGTGGGTTGGAAGCGCAGGTTTTGCCGTTTTGATGCTCGGACTTGTCTTGGGACCGCGTGCGGCTGGTTTCTACAAGTCGGAAGGTCGTTCTGACAACCTTGTTCCAAACATAAAACGTTCAGCCCAAATAATTGTAGCGATCTATGTCTCTTATACAGTCGCTGGAACGATTGCCTTAAAGATTGCTGGCATGAATTGGTTCGAAGCGCTTAATCATACAATGACGGCACTTGCAACGGGCGGTTTTTCCACAAGAAATGGAAGCATAGGTGAATTTAACAATCTTACAATCGAGATTATCGTAATAGTTCTGATGTTCTTAGGCGCTACCGGCTTTGGAATACATTACGCATTTTGGAAGGGAAATATAAGAGCTGTCTTAAAAAATGGCGAACCTTGGCTAATGACAATTTCCACATTCTTCTTTTCCATTATATTAACCATATACAGTCTCGAAAAATTCTTCAAGAATTTCGGAGAAGGCTTCAGATATATCTTTTTCCAAACAGTGTCTGCTGTATCAGGAACTGGTTTTCAAACACTGCCGCTGGGCGAACAGAAATGGATTTCTTTTTCTCCTTTTATGTTTGTCTTAGTCATGCTGATGTTAGCAGGTGGAAACATGGACTCAACATCGAGTGGTATCAAGCAATTCCGAATTTGGATTATCATAAATACCATTTATAACAGCATCAAAAATTTCATATTACCTAAGGGGACAGTTAAAAAGAAAATTCTGTTCAAGGGTGAACAACAATTGGTTATAGGAGATGAAAACGTAAAGGAAGCACTACTAATTTTTATGATGTACATACTGTCTCTCTCAATCGGGTCACTTATACTTATGCTACATGGGTATGATATGGAACGTGCTATCTTTGAATTTGCTTCGGCTATGGATGGTGTAGGATTGAGCTGCGGAGTAACTTCACCTGATATGCCACTGACAGCGATGTGGACTTTGATAATTGGAATGTTTGCTGGAAGGTTTGAGTTTCTGATCGTGCTTTATGCAATTGGAAAAATCATATCAGATTTTAGGAACAAATCTAAGGAAAGATTCTTAATGAAAAACTTGGTTGGGAGATGATCATGTGAATAGTAAGTCTGCACTATACATTCTAATATTTGTGGTTGTTTTTTTCTTAATCGTCGATATTGTTACTCTGTTTATGCGAGGTCAGAACTTTACAATTGAATACTACGATTCCGACATATATGTTGACTATTCACCTGTTGCTACAATAACAACAACGAGTGGACTACTTTTCAAAACGGAAAAGAAGAAAAGTGAATATATTGAAGCATATAAACAGACATCTGCTGAAACTTTTAAAAAGTACTTCTCTGAAATCTCGAAAGAAATAGGAAAGACGATAGACGTAGTTGATTTCAAATCTCAAGTTAACCATAAGGATGATTTACTGGAAATTGTTGAAGTCGTAACTCTGAGGGGGCTTGTAAAAGAAAATAACTCAGCCTACGTGCTCGATATGGGAAATATAACGATGAACCAGCTACAAAATTCCAACTTGAAAGTCCATCTGCCCGAAGGTGCAGTCTTAGAAAGCGTTGAGCCAACACCGACTAAAGTTTTGAATTCTCTGATACTGTGGAAAGGTCAAGACATAAAATTCTTTCCGAAAATAGTATTTAAGAGGGGATGAAATATGACAGCGTTCAACTGGTTTGTTATACTTGCGACTATAAGCACACTTGCTTTTGCCTGGGCAGTATACCTTCTTCAAAATTTCAAAAGTCAGAATGAGAAGACGAAGATAGAGGAGGAGGAGGAGAAACTCGTCGAACTTATAGGTAAAGTGCGCATCTTTGTAGATTCCAAACTTGAACAACTGGATAAGAAAATGGAAGAGACAAGAAGCTTAATAAAAGAACTAAACGAAATGTACATATCTCTTTCGGCACTACTTGTGAAAGCACCGTCCGAGGAGACTAACCAGCCAACTGAAAATCCGTCATTAGTGAATCAAATTTACAAACCAGCGTATCAAAATATAGAAGTAGGAAGCTTGGATGCAAGTAATGTGAATAGCATTAAAGAGCTTGACAAAAAGGCCAAGAATGTCAAAAGCGAGGACGAACAACTCTACGAATCCTACAAAATGACTGAAGAGCTTGTGGAAGAAAAGAAGGAAAATATAATATTTGACATGTACCTGAGCGGTATAGAACCTGTTGAGATAGCGAAGAGAATGAAAATGGGAGTAGGTGAAGTACAGCTTATCATAGACCTCATGAAAAGACAGAAAACTTAATTTCTTAAACAGATTAGTAACACAAGGGGGGGATTTGAATGATAGGCGAGCACCCATTTGTAAGGTGGGCAATAGAAGTGATAGAGAATTATGTACTTCACAGAAAGAAAATAGAACCACATTCCGACTTACCAGAAGAGCTCTTTAAACGTAAAGCAGGGGCCTTCGTTACACTCCACAACCTCGATGGTTCGCTGCGCGGCTGCATAGGTACATTTGCTCCGGTAAGAGAGAACTTGGCGTACGAAATTCGGGACAATGCTATAGCTGCTGCAACTCAAGATCCGAGATTTCCACCAGTTCAACCTCATGAGCTTGACAATATCGTAGTCAATGTCGACATTCTAAGCCCTTACGAGCCAGTAAGGAGCATCGAAGAGCTTGATCCAAAGAAATATGGAATAATCGTACAAAAAGGCTGGAGGAGAGGGTTATTACTTCCAGACATAGAAGGTGTTGACACCGTTGAAGAGCAGATAAGAATTGCCAAATTGAAAGCCGGAATATACGATGACGATTTTGAAATTCTCAGATTCACTGTGGAAAGATACAGATGAGTCGTGAACTCAAAAAGAAGAGATTAGGAAATGTTAGGGTGAAAAGTATGCGATCACTCGCTAAGAAGGAAAGACAACTGAATTCAAAAACAATCAAAGATATGATAATATTACTGTTCGGTGCTTTTGGCTTAGGCACGTTACTGCCTACTTATATTTATTCGATGTCATACCTCTTAAACACCTATGACTTACCAAAGGCTCTTCTGTTGGCAATTTTCTATTCAGAAATAGTAATTTTTATACTTCTGAGGCCATATTTAACGCTATTGTTAGAACTTACAAGAACAGCGATTGGCAGAAGAACCCCATACCTAATAGTATTTGGAACGCTGACAGCTTTTCTCTTAACTGTTGTGTACAGCATGATCGGAAATTTGACATCAGCCTCGATTCTCTTAGTTGTAATCTTCTTCTTCAATTTCTCTGTTTACGTATACACCCTTGCATTAGTAGGCCTGTTTTCTGACAAGCAAAATTACAATTATGACAACATAATACGATTTCAATCTAAAATGTGGTTCGTCATTGGAGCTTTGCTTTCTTACGCATATTCCATAAGTACTTATAAGCAAAAAGAGACGGTTTCATACCCGGCTATGATTTTTCTTTTCTCCGTTTTCGCAGTAGCTTTCCTCATAGTGGAGGACAAGAAATATAAGATAAAGCTGTCACCTACAGAAAAGACTCAAATTTATGAAAGCACTAAGAAAAACTTCGTAAAATTGGATATATCCGATTTGAAAAACATCTTCTTCAAAGAAGGCAAAAATCTCTCAATGCTTTTGAATAGTTACAGTTTTCAGTATCTTTTACCACTCTACGTATTCTTTAGAACTCAAGATATTTTTGCCTCCGCGTTCGCAATTTTTTATTACTTTTTAGGAAGTCTATTTGGTTTGGTTATCACGAAATTTTTCCAAAGAATTATTTCTGTTCTGGAAAATTTAACGCCGATGATTTTGGTTCTTACAGCTGCACTTTTGGTTTCAATTTATCTTACAACAAACATATCGCTAATATACTTAATAGTTTTCTTTGTAGCCATGCTTTTGGAAGTCACACTCAAATCGGTTGGAAAAGAAGTCGTGAAAAGCAATTCACTATTAACAAGTACAGACAGGTTCCAATTCTTAGAAGACACTCGCGTCTGTGTTAATGCTGCTAACAATCTCTTGTTGTACTTAATCATCGTCCTAACCGGAGGACTACTTGATATTTTTGGCTCAAGAATAAGTGGTGTGGTACTGACTGTACTTATTCTCAGTAACATTATTGCACTTAAATATTCACGTGTTAAAATAGAAAATAAAGAAAAGAATAAAAGCTGAGGTGGCGAACGTTGATAAAGGATGGGGACAGAGTCTTACTCTACGGCGAAGACGGTACAAAATTCCTTGTAAAAGTTGAAGCTGGAAAAAAGAAAGGAACACATCTGGGTGTAGTTGAGTTCGACTCGATTATCGGCATGAACTACGGAGATATTGTCAAAATAGGAAAGACAAATAAGTCCTACTATATTCTACCGCCAACGTATATCGACGATATATTTTCAATGAAGCGAAAGACCCAAATCATTTACCCAAAAGATTCGAGTTACATATTGCTGAAACTTGATATAAAACCTGGAAAGAGAGTCATTGATACAGGAGTTGGCAGTGGTGCAATGTGTGCTGCGATGGCTCGGCTTGTTGGAGAAAATGGAAAGGTTTATGCATACGAGAGGCGCGAGGATTTTTACAACCTTGCAACTCAAAACCTTACCGAGTGGGGATTAATTGATAGAGTCGAGCTAAAACTCAGAGATATCTCTATGGGTTTTGATGAAACAAATATTGATGCGTTGCTTCTCGACGTACCGGATCCAGAGAATTACATACAACAATGTTGGCAGGCACTTGCAGGTGGTGGAATGATGGGAGTCATATGCCCAACAGTTAATCAAGTCTCTATGGTCCTTGAAAAGATGTACGAGCTCCCATTCATTGATGTTGAGGTTTGGGAATCACTCATGAGACAGTACAAGCCTTATCCGAACAGACTCAGACCTGTTGATAGAATGGTCGCACACACAACATTTTTGGTCTTCGCAAGGAAGGTAAATTCATTTATCAAAACAGAAGAGATTGAACAAGTTTCCGAGAATATTGATAACGAGAAAGAAAATAGTAATAACAAATATTCTGAGAAGTTATGAACCTGGAAAGAGGTGAGCTCTGTGAAAAGTGTGGTTAAGGGTATTTTTTCATATGTATTTGTAATTGCAGTTGTTATCGGCTCAAGTCTTATATTATCGGGCGCTTCGGATACGCAGTTACTTAACTATATCTCCCCACTATATGAAACGCTCTACAGAATAAATTACAACTATTACGACATCAAAAATGTGAACTTTGACAAACTCATCGATTCAGCAATTGATGGTATGGTTAAAGGCCTTGGAGATGACTTCAGCTACTACTATCCAGCTTCTCAGATGAACGAACAGCAGATAGAAATGGAGGGCCAATACGGAGGTCTTGGCATAGAGGTAACTTACGATAGCGAAAACAGAGCTGTTAAAGTAGTAAGCCCAATGTACGGAACACCAGCTTGGCGTGCGGGATTACAATCCGGAGACCTCATAATCGGTATTGACGATCAACCTGTCAGCGAGATGGAGTACATGGAAGCTGTGAACAAGATGAGAGGAAAGCCTGGGACAAGTGTCAAACTAACTATAAAGAGAGGCAATGAAGTAATCGAAGTAACTATAGTCCGTGAAGTTATACAAATAATCCCGGTAAAATCTGGCATCACAACATACAATGGCAAGAAAATTGGATATGTGCTCATAACAAAGTTCAACGAACCAGTTCCAACAGAGTTGGATAAGGCTCTAAGGAAGATTTATGATCAGAAAGCTGATGCACTCATAATAGACCTAAGAAACAATCCGGGCGGACTTCTCGATGTCGCTATCAAGGTATCTAACATGTTCTTAGATTCTGGAAAAGTAATAGTTTCAGTCAAGGATAGAGATGGAAAGATAACAGATAGATACATCAGTCAAGGCAACAACTATCCGAAGATCCCAGTTGTTGTACTTGTTAACAACGGTTCTGCATCCGCTTCTGAAATAGTTGCAGCAGCGATTAAAGAGAACAATAGGGGTGTTTTGATAGGTGAGAAAACTTTCGGAAAGGGTTCTGTTCAACGTGGCTTCCCACTGAGCAATGGTGGTACTGTGTTCCTAACAATAGCGCACTACATAACACCTTCAGGAAAAGACATACACAAGATTGGAATTGAACCAAACATAAAAGTGACAGAAATTGCCACAAGTACTTCAAGAAAAGTCGAAGCTAAGTCTTATACTCTGACAGAAATTGAAGTCGACCAGCAAGATCCAGTCATAAAAACCGCTCTTGACTACTTAACACAGCCTGGTGGAAAATAGAGACGGATGAAGTTAGAATTCTATGCTCTTGCAATATTCATAATTTCGCTGTTTGCTTTAGTAACGTTAACCTTGCACAAAAGGCCATTAACAGAGGAGGAGGTTCTACCTTCTCCCTCTGTTTTTGTAAAAAATCCTTACAAGCGTCTGTTAGAAAAGAAAGTAAATGAAATGAACCAACAGCTCTTCTTCTTAGAATACAATATTTCAATAAAAATTCCCGAAAGTTCAAAACAACTGGAAAAGATACTTGACGGAATAAAAGATCCCCGCGCACTGAAACAGATCACAAAAAGAGTTTGGCACTATTGGTGGGGTTATGGAATAGAAAACATAAAATATAAAGTCAAGCATATAGAACTTGTCTGGTATCCAGCGATAAGTATTTCCACAAGTTCAAATCTAACATTCGGAGATGCGCTATACATGGCGTTAAATGGAGAAAATTCATCGTTTAACCTTAATAAATCAGATATAGAACTTGTCAACATGATCTCAGAAAAGTACAAAGTTGAAATTATAATAGATGGAAAATAAGGAGCATAAACGGTTATGGCAAAGACTAATTCTTTTGACGAGATGGTGAAGTCTATTTTAGCCTTGATTTTGCTTTTTGTACTCTACACGTGGTCAACAAGGGTTTTGCATCTAAATGTTTTCCTTCTCGATGCTGAACTCTTCAACTTTTTTATACTCTACCTTCCGTCGCTTATATTCTTTTCGAGCCTTTTTTTAGAACCGAAAGACGTCTTCAAAGAAGTCGAACGATTAATAGTATACTCTCTTACACCAGTATTCGCATTTGTTATTGGATGGTACGGATATTCGTTCCACTACGGTTTTGTTGTTTCTTACTTACTTTCAAACCTTGTAAAGCCAAACTTAAAAAAACGCTATGTTATAATTATATTCAACGGTATAGCGTTACTAATTCTATTATGGTGGAGGTCAAGATAAATTGGAAAGATTTGCAAGGTGGTATGTAGAAAGGATACTAAAAAACTCTAAGAGGGTAATTATCACACTCTTTATAATCTCGATTGTTCTCGGCATTTACGCAGCATTTTCGCTCAAAGTAAATGCCGACATAACAGGTCTCGCTCCAAAAGATGACCCAAGATTCCAAGATTTGGTAAAGTACACCTCAGAGAAGGTGACATCAAATACTCTCATTATTGCCATTTCAGGAACTAAGAACCATGATCCTGATTCGATCGCTCAAAAATTTAAAGAAACATTTGAAAAGAGTGGTTATGTATATCAAGCTGAACCTTTTGATAATCCAGAAACTCTCGTAAAATATGGAATGTTAGCATTAAGCGAAAGCTCTGTCGGAGACACTATAAAGTACTATCAGTCACTTACAAAAGTTGAACCAAGAACGCTTGTAGACTTCCGTTTTTGGAGAAATATAGGTGTGGCAGTGTATGACTTAAACAGCTATTTGGAAAGCCTTGTTGAAAAAGTTGGCATCAAAAAATACTACCTCCTCTCTCCTGACAAAGATTTAATGGTAATGAATTTCTCCATGAAAAAACCGATGTCAGACGTAAAGTTTGTCACGGAAGCTGTTGAAAAGCTCAAAATCGAAGCAAAAAAGATAGAGGAAAAAGAGAAACTAACTGTTTACTTCACAGGTGGCGTTATGTCTGCTTACGAATCTAATATACAAGCCAGCAAGGATTTCACGCTGACAACGTTCATTTCAATAGCAGCTATAGTAGTGATAATCCTCTTAGGATTTGGAAACGTATTAGAACTTTTGATACTTTTCGCTGGATTAATAATGTCTATGGCAATAACTCTCGGACTGATAGCTGTATTTTTGAGAGAGTTGAATATTGTAACAACATTTGTCAACGCGATGCTTCTCGGAATGGGTATAGACTATGCAATGTACATAGTCACAAGGATCCAGGAAAGATTTAACATAGATGGAATTTCTCAAAAGAGTATAATCGAAGCATTCGTAGAAAATTTCAGACCTGCATTTATCTCAATGCTGACAACAGCTCTCGCATTCTTGGGAATGCTTTTAAGTCCTTCGAACGCAATTAAGCAGATGGGAATCTCTGTTTCGCTTGGTGTTTCGGTGTATTTCTTCGTATTCAACACATTTGTTCCAATCATGCACGATAAATTTATAAACAAATTCAGGAAAAGAGAAAGAGATACCTATATACGTATAGTGGATATCGTAAGAAAAAGCCGCGTATTAATGACCTTCACAATAATCCTCACATTAATACTAACAGGTATAGGTGTTTATTCGATATTGCACTTTTCTTACACTACGTCCAGTCTTATCCCGGAAAAATCTGAAACAAATATTGCAAGCAAGATTATTTCAGAGAAATTCGGAAGCGTTGCATCAAGCGATGTAGTCATAGCCGCCGAAAGTTCCGAAAAATTATCCGATTACATTAACAAACTCAAAGAAAGAGGGCTTATAACGTCAGATTTTTCGATACTTACGTTTATTCAAAACCCAGAAAAGGTAGCTGAAGAACATTCAAATATATACCTTGAGGTGCTCAAACTCACAAATACGCCTTTCTTAGAAGTTCTATTCAAGAAGCACGGTCTTTACGAAAGTTTCGTATCAACAGTTGACGTGATAAAGAATATATCGAACTTGGAAGACCTCTTCAAAATCATGGAGAAGGATATACCGAGCCTTTTCTATACCGACATAACCGGTAAGAGATTACTCTTAGCATATGTTACGCCATCTGTGAATATATGGGAAGGAAATAACATTAGAATATTTTTTGATTCAATGAAAGATTACAAGGTCTACGGTTACTCTGTTTTGTTCTACAACATAATCAACGAGCTGCTGATGTCTACAATATTAGTTTTTGGATTGGTTCTTATAATTGAAATAATCGTGCTTTATATGGATTTTAGGAATTTTGGGAAAGCGCTTAATATAATAGTTTTAACTATGTTAAATGCGGTCGCTGCTCTTGGCATTTCTTACATCGTTGGAATCAAGACCACATTTATAACCTTCTTGACGTTACCGATATTCTTAGGCATAGGTGTCGACAGTTTAGTTGAGTTTGACCATAGCGTCAAATACGGTAAGGAAAGTATAATAAAGACTGAAAAAGCTGTCATTATGTCGATACTTACAACCGTCTCATCTTTTGCAAGTTTCCTCGTTGCTCGCGGTCAGCTGTTACGAGAGTTTGGTTTTGTGACATCGGCCGGGCTTTTGGGAAGCCTATTCATTTCATTCTTCTGGTATCTAAACATGACAGAAGCCCTTCAAAAATCTCGGGAAAAAGGAAAGCAAAGGTAGAGAACGATAAAACAGACAAGGGTGAAACATTGTGAGAGTACTGATGATTTCTGATACGTATATTCCTCAGATCAACGGCGTTGCTACTTCGATTTATCTGTCAAAAAAATACCTTGAAATGCGAGGTCATCAGGTTTACATAGTAGCTCCTGTTGCACCAGAAGATGATAAGAGTGTTCTCGTTGTCCCGGGAATGCCTTTTTTGCTTGAAAAACAGCATCGGGTTGTATTTGCAAATCATATAAAAATACTTGAATTCGCACTTGAGCATAAGATAGACGTGCTCCACAGTCATGATCCATTAGCACTTGGAATTAGAGCTTTGAAGGTTCAGAAAGATTTGAAATTACCGCACGTCCACACTTACCACACGTTGCTCACTGAGTATAGACACTACGTCCCACCACCGCTCACACCAGACAGAAGATCTGTGGAAGAATTTTCGAGGTGGTTCTGTAACAAGGTGAACACTGTCATCGCACCGACTAAAGAGATTAAAGACGAATTGATAAGCTACGGTGTGGAAAGACCTATCGAAGTACTGCCTACAGGTATAGATACCATTGATTTTTCCAAGCCTGCGCAAAGAGACATCAGGGCTGAATATAACATCCCGAACGACGCTATATTGCTAATGTACGCCGGCAGATTGGCAAAAGAAAAAAATTTGGAATTCCTTTCAAAAGTAGTTTCAAAACACATGCATAATAACAGCCAGATTTGGTTCCTAATAGTAGGTGACGGTCCTGAGAGGAAAGAGCTTGAAAGATATTTCGAAGAGGAAGGACTTTCAAATAGGGTAATATTCACAGGGTATGTACCACATAAAGAAATTAAGGACTATTATAAAGCTGCGGACTTATTCGTATTTGCATCGTTAACCGAAACTCAGGGTCTTGTTGTCCTCGAAGCATTAGCAAGCGGCACACCCGTTGTTGCTATCGCATACAAGGGTATAGCCAATGTTCTGGTAAACGGAGAGGGAGCAATAACAACAGGCATAAACGAGGAAGAATTTTATGACGCCATAGCAAAAGCACTCGAAGAAAAAGAATTCCTCTCAGTAAAGGGCATTGAGTACGTTGAAAAACATTGGTCAATGAATACAATGGCTGAAAGACTTGAAAAGATATATTCGAAGGCGATAGCAGAAGGATACATAGACTTCCACATGCCTTCGATTATTAACACGTCTCTTCAGCTTAAAATTAGTAGGCTATTTAAGAAATTTTTGGAACTATTTGACTAATGCTAAACCGCTTGTTCTTCTTCAAGCTCGGTCAGAAATTTTAAGTAGCTCTCGTATCTGCTTTCAGGGATTTTCCCTTTTTCAACGAGTCTTTTTACATGGCATTCTGGCTCGTCTACGTGTAAACAATCAGGGAAGAAACACTTCTCGTTATCGAATTCCACAAACAGATCTCTGAGTTCGATCGGTTGTATGTGCGAAATTTCAAGGCTCGCAAAACCTGGCGTGTCAACCACCCAACCGCCAGAAGAGATTCTCAAAAGCTCTGCAGCGGTTGTGGTATGTTTGCCGCGCTCAAGTTTTTCAGAGATTTCGCCAGTTCTCAGTTTCAAATTTTCATCAATTGCATTTAAAAGACTGCTTTTTCCAACACCCGACATTCCTGCAAAAACAGATACCTTGCCATGTAGCTTATCTTTCAACTCATCGACACCAATCTTCTGAAGTGCACTCGTCTTAATTATGGGATACAACTTTCCGTAAATACTCTCAAATTCAGATATCTCCTCTTGACTTAACAAATCAACTTTATTGAGGACAATTACTATTGGGAGATTTTCGTACTCAACAAGGACAATGAACCTATCGAGTATGTCGTATGGCACTTGCGGCTTTTCCAATGTAGTTACTATAACAACTTGATCAACATTTGCAACACTGGGTTTTTTAAGCTCATTATTTCTGTTCAATATATTTTCGATAACGCCCTCATTTTTCACGATATGCAAGTACTCAACGATATCACCAACGATAGGTCTTATACCTTGCTTCTTGAATTTGCCACGCAATTTGCAGAGCAAACGTTCTCCATTTTCCAAATCCTCAACGACAAGGAGGTTCGAATAGAACTTGACAACTCTTGCGAATTTTCTTTCAGACTTCACGGCTAAAACTGACCTCCCTGTGTTGTTTCAGCTGAACTTTCTTGCCCATTTTCAAAACTACCAGCGCCCTCTTCCTGTTGAAGTTGCTCCGACTGATTTTCTAAACTCTGGGACGTTCCCTGAGAAGACTCAATCGGTATCTCCGGTGGTATGACGTCAACCGGTAACGATACATCCGTTGAAGGTTCTGACTCTTCAGATGAAGTCGTAGGCTGCTGGATTACAGATGCAGTTCCACTGCTAATAAACAAAGTCACCAAATCTCCGTTCTTAACCTTGTTACCGGAAGTTGGCGCAGTAGAGATGACAACACCGTTTATCCCGGGTTCATTTGTGTTCCTGACGATAGTGCTAACACCTATCAATTCAAGAATATTCTGCACGCTTTTGTACCAGATGCCTTTGAAGTCAGGCAATATAATGCTCTTTTCTACTATGCTCTGTGCAAAGAGCTTCACTTTCCTACCTTGTTTAACCACAGTATTGCCTGGCGGGTCCATTTTGATGACTCTTCCGCTTTCGCCAATTATTTCAACCCTAAAACCTTTCTTTGATAGCTCGTCTTTAGCTACCTGAACGTCCACCCCAACATAATTAGGAAGCAGTGCGGTCCCTTTTCGAGCATCTACGTACATCACAAGATAAAAAGCAAGAAATCCCAGAAAACTTCCGGCGAATATTGTTAGTATCAACAGTATTAAAGACCTTGCGGGTGCGAAATGTCCACGTTTCATATTTCCTTTCGCTCTCTTATCTATCAAGCATATCCCTCCAATTACAAGTTTTGTGTTTATGCTTTTTTCTTATCTATATGCCTTCTCCTCAGCTGACCACACGCGGCATCTATATCCGTACCCTTTTCTTTTCGTATCTCGTTTTCTATATTGTGCTTATCTAAAACCTCTTTGAACCTCTCGATAGCCCAGTGGTGCGGCCGCTCCATTTTAATCTCGCCAATGGTCGGTACCGGGTTAATAGGAATTAGGTTTACATAAGCTCCCATGCCCCTGAGAAGCTCTGCCAATTTCTCAGCATCGTCTACAAAATCATTGAATTCCCTGATGAGAATGTACTCGAAAGTTACTCTGTTTTTTGTAATCCTTTGATATTCTTTTGCAGCATGAATTATTTCTTCTACAGAGTACTTTTTGTTCATAGGTACTATCATATCTCTTTTAAAGTTCGTTGGCGCATGTAGTGATATAGCGAGCTTGACTTCCGGTAAGTCGTTGCCAAGTTGCACTATCCTCTCAGGGATTCCAACGGTAGAGATGGAAATCCTCCTCATACTCATGTTTTTGCCCTTCTTGTGATTCAACATCTTAACACTCTTAACAACTTCGTTGTAGTTCAGCAGAGGCTCTCCCATGCCCATGTAAACCACATTCCCTATGTTCACGCGTCTTTCCTTTTCCATAGCTATCACTTGTGCAACTATCTCACCAGCTGAAAGATTCCTAACAAATCCGCTTTGCCCAGTCGCACAAAAAGCGCACTTTGCAGGACAGCCAACCTGCGATGAGATACAGGCCGTTACCCTATCAGGATGAAATAGCAAAACGGATTCTATCGTGTTTCCATCTTCGAGCTTCCAAAGAAATTTCGTAGTCTTGTCTATCTGAGAAATCTGCATATCGAGAAGCTCCGGGATATTGATCAAAAATCTATCACTGAGAGCTTCCCTGTGCTCTTTTGAAAGGTTTGTCATTTCACTGAAAGAAAAGACTTTCTTTTTGTAAATCCAGTCCCAAACCTGATCCACTCTGAATTTCTCCAATCCGAGCTTATTAAACTCTTCAATTAATTCTTCGTAACTGAAATCCAGTAAATTCTTCCTCATACTACTACCACCTCTATTCGATTCAAACATTGTCTTTACTATTTTACATAGAATGAACAACAGCCTGTTTTGTCGTAACTTTTATTGACAGGCTTTACAACAAAATCAACTTTTCCGCACAATCTCTTTTGTAGTTCTTTTCTGTACTCTCCTTTCGGATGCATACACCCTAAAACCACGTTTTCAAAAATTTCTCTCGCCTTATCGAAAACTTTTACAACATCATCTATGTCAGGTGCTGGGCAATTTTGAAACGCTGTATTCGGCGTAGGTATAAAGATGTTCAGAACGATACTTTTGAAATACTTAGAGAGCATTTCAAGGGCTGTATATTCGTGACTCATTTTACCACATAACACACCGATTGTGATGTGTGGAACTTTCTTCACTTTCAGAGGCAGAACACTTTGCAATATCTGTTCTGGTGTGCGCTCTATGCCGTAGATTTGTTTCAAGACATTTTCATCGCCGTAGAAATCAAAACTGATCAAATCAGCAACGTTTTCCAGTTCAAAAGGCGGATCTTTCGGAAAGCCGATATGGAAGTTATAGGTCAAGTCATACTTTTCTTTCATCGTTTTCAAAAATTCCAGATACTCTCCAAACGGTATCTCGCCATTTGGAAGCATCCCGCCACTAACCAAAAACGACTTATACTTCTCGGCATATTTCTCAATTTCACTAACGTGAACCATGTGTTTTACGTAATGTCCACCGCAATGAGCACAGTTAAGTGGACAGCCTTTTGTTACAGATATTGGTAATGTTGCTGATGGATCAATGCCTACGTAACAGCTCAAATTCTGCATCTCCAATCTACTGGAAAGGTTGTAACACGTTCTTTTTCATCAAGCTGCATCCAACCATCTAAATCAAGTTCTATGAGCTTATCGAGTGCACTCTCGTATTCATCTTTAGTGATTTTCCTATTGATCAGTTCGTCCTGCTTCGCCCCAAAATGCGGTATGTACTGAGACATCAGCGCAACAGAAATCTTCTTATCAAGTGATGCGATAAACTCTAGCGCTCTATCGTGACCGCTGACGTTGTTTGGAAGGACCAAAATCCTGACTATTAGACCCCTCATCTTCTCTTCGTCAAAAGGACCAACCTGCCTGTACATTTCACGTATGGCTTTCTGAGTAACATCCCAGTAATCAGGTACTTTAGAATATTGCATTCCATAACTATTGTCAGTATACCTAATGTCAGCAAGATATATATCTACGTACCCTTCAAGTGCCTTTATCACTTCAACACGCTCGTAACTTGATGTATTATACACAACAGGAAGCTTGAAACCTCTTTCCCTTGCTATATCGAGTGCCTTTACTATCCAGGGAATATGTGGTGTTGGTGTTACAAGGTCCAACGTTTGAGCACCAGCTTCTTGAACTCTTAAGAACGCGCAAGCGAGTTCTTCTGCGGATATCTCGAAACCGACACCTTTCTGAGAAAACCCCATGTTTTGGCAGTAAATACACTTCATCTGGCAGCCGGAGAAAAAGACAGCACCCGCACCGTTCTCGCCAGAAAGCGGTGGCTCTTCTCCCTTGTGCAAGACTATATTTGAAACCTTCGGCAAATACCCAACACCGCAGATGCCTTTGGTAGTCCTTCTATCCACTTGGCACATCCGAGGACAGAGCGTGCAACTTTCTAAAATCTCCAAATTTGACAACGACTTTAATTCGACACTTTCCATCACAGTTTCACTCCTAACCATTTCGAATTGAAGAATTATCCATTTAACAATTATATCATGTAGCATCGATGCATGAATTGATTTTTTGTATACGTTGTGTTGTGTATACTTTAAGAAAAATGCATTTTTCTGAACAATTTAGGAGTGTATATTCTAAGGTTGTGTGTTATAATAATTCTAAAGGATGTTAGGAAAGCTAACATGAGTTAAGAATTAACCATCATATATCGTAAAATACCAAAAATCGTTATCGAACGGGGGTGTTTGTGGTGAAATCAACGTCATTAGAGAATTTGGTAAAAAGGCTAACAGAAACTAAGAGTCCAAGTGGTAGGGAGTCACAGATCACGGCTGTTATTTTAGAAGAGTTGGAAGGAGACATCGACGGGTACAAAATAGACAAACTTGGGAATTTAATAGTATGGAAGAATGGAAAGAGCGGAAAGAAAGTTCTTCTGGATGCGCACATGGACGAAATCGGTGTTGTCGTTACAAATATAGACGACCGGGGATTTCTCAAGATAGATAGAGTTGGGGGGGTCTCTCCGTACACTATATACCAGTCAAGAATCAGGTTTGGCGAAGTGGTTGGTATAGTTGGCATTGAAGGGGAAACTTCCGAAGAATTGCAGACGAACGTCCAGAAGATGTCCTTCGAAAAGCTATTTGTCGACATCGGAGCAAAATCAAGAGAAGAAGCTGAAAAGCTCTGCCCGATAGGAACGTTCGGTACATTCGACAGCTACTTTCATGAACAGGGAGATTACATGATAAGCAAATCTATGGACGATAGAATCGGATGTGCTGTTATAATAGAAGTACTCAAGAGAGTAAAAAAACCAACTAATACAATTTACGGAGTCTTTGCAGTCCAAGAAGAAGTTGGGCTCATAGGTGCACATGTGGCAGGTTACGACATTGAGCCAGGTGTTGCAATAGCACTCGATGTTACAGGTGTCGGGGATACGCCAAAGGGATTGAAGAGGGTGCCGATGGAACTTGGAAAAGGTGCTTGTATAAAAGTTAAAGATATGGCTTCGATAAGTAACAGATACATCGTTGAAAAGCTCAAAGAACTCGCACAAAAATACAACATACCACACCAGATGGAAGTTCTCATATTCGGCGGAACGGATGCGGCGGGCTATCAAGCAACAAAGAGCGGAATTCCGAGCGCAACGATATCGATACCAACGAGGTACATCCACACCCCAAGCGAAATGGTTTACAAACCTGACGTGGAAGCGACAATTGAATTAACAATCAAATACTGCGAAGAGGGGTTATAAGAAGGCATGAAACAAAGAACGCCTATTAGCTCGAGAAAGTGGAAGGATATAACCGATTTTGATTTAAAGGTCTTATCCATTGTAATAATAACCCTCTCACTAATTACTATAACACTTGTGCTGTACACATTTTATCTCAAAGCCCAAAAGTCAAAGGTTGAGGTTGTAATAAGAGAAGTTGGTACAAATACAACACCACCAACTGAAAGAACTCTAAAAACCGCCACTCAGACGGTAATAATCGTTGAGCCGGCTAAGGAAGCTACTTCCTTGGCCGTTTCTATCGATACAGCTGCTACAAGTACTTCAACGCAAATGAACCAACAAACAGCCGAGCAGGAAGGAAAAGGAAAGAAAGATGAAAACTCACAGATGATAAAGCTCGAAACAGAAAGCAACGAGACGGCAAACGTTAATGTTCAACAGCCGCAAAAACAGTCTCAAGAACAAAGCACTCAAGCACAAGCGAAAGGCGAAAAACAAGAACCGCAACAGCCAGAGACAAATACTTATTTGAAAGACATCACAAAATTCGACTACAACCTTCTTGTTTCAAGGATGGCTGAGAACTTTCCTGAAAGTGTGCTAAGGACTGTATATCTCTACGCAGTTGACGGTGAAACGGCTTTAAAGATTGCAAAGTTGACGCAGAACTATGTAATAGATAGATCTGGTTCGAAATACTACGTTTTGACCTTAAATAACGTAATGCCAGAACTTAACCCTTCAAAGTCGATTTACACAATCACTACTGACCCAATCTCAAGCTCGAAAGACGCTTTCAAATCAGTCGTAAATCTTAGAACTGTCGGAATCAGCGCATTTAGTATAAGCACAAAGTCCGGTTACATTATCTGCCTTGGAATATTCACTTCTGAAAATCAAGCGAAAAGCTTCTATTATTCACAGGATTGGACCGAATTGTCGAGATACGGTCACGTAAAAGGCGCGAAGGTATCTAAAATAGGGCAGTAATCACATTAAGTGATTAGAGCGTACAAGTGCGGGGGAATCTCGGGGGGACTTTTTTGTATGATATTTTCAAACTTCGATAGAAGAAATAGCGGAGAAAACACTTCTAGTTCGCTGTTTGAAAATATAAAAGCACTGCACAAGAAGGCATCTGCAAGTCAAAGAGCATTCTTTATACTCTTTGCTTTGATTATAGTTCTCTCTGGTGTTTTGTATCAACCGAGCTATAACAAACTTGTTCAAGAAAGTGTCTACGGGCAAGAAGAAAATCTAGAAGTAGCCGCAGAATCGGCACAGAGGAAATACACTTCCTCAGTTATAGACATCAACACCGCTTCACTTGAAGAACTCCAGACACTTCCGGGAATAGGTCCTTCAAAGGCGCGGGCCATTGTAAAATACAGAGAAAAGCAACAGTTTTCGAAAATTGAAGATATCATGAACGTTCCAGGAATAGGCGAAAAGACCTTTGAAAAGCTTAAAGATAGGATAAAAGTAAGCATACCAAATAATCAGTCTCTTCAAAACACCAATCAAACATTGGTTACCAACAACGCGGAGAACCAACCAACAAACACCTATTCCACGCCACCATCGATTAACAAGACTGAACAGAAGATAAATATAAACACCGCAGGAATTGAAGAATTACAAAAGCTCCCTGGTATTGGTCCAGCAAAAGCACAAGAGATAATCAATTACAGAACAAAAAATGGACCTTTCAGGTCCATCGATGAAATTATGAACGTTAAGGGAATCGGCGAGAAAACGTTTGAAAAGATGAAAGATATGATAACGACAAGATGATGAGCAATTGAACACTATTTTATATACAGTTCTCTTATTTCATCGTACTTTTCAAAGAATATTTTGCATATCTCAGGATCAAATTTCTTGCCTTCTTGATCCTTTATATATTCTAAGACATCATTTTCATTCCACTTGGGCCTGTAAACCCTATCAGACATCAAAGCATCGTACACATCCACAATAGCTACTATGCGTGCTTCTACCGGTATGTCATCACCTTTTAATCCTTTCAAATATCCTGAACCATCCCAGTTCTCATGGTGGAAAAGTGCGATATTGGAAGCTACCTTAAAAATCGGATGCTCAACTTGCGAGAGGATTTTATAGCCAATCAAAACATGTCTCTTCATGATCTCAAATTCTTCGTCTGACAATCTCCCAGGTTTGTTTAAGATCGAGTCCGGAATTCCTATCTTCCCGACATCGTGTAACATTGAAGCAATTTCAATAACGTCAAGATACTCTTCTCCAAATCCAAGAGAACCTGCAAATAATCTGCTCAACTTTCCTACCCTTCTGACATGCTCTCCAGTTTCCAACGACCTCGTTTCTGTTACTTCTGAAAGTATATAAACTATCTTGTAAAGAGTTTCAACTAAATCTTTCGATATAAGATAATTTGTAATGCCAGATGCAAAACGGTCAACGATCACAGTCAAAAAATTTTTCTGGGTTTCTGTCAACTGTTTGGAAAATTCAGCTTTGATTACTTTACCTGAACCTACGGATTCAGAAACGAAAAACTCACAGATCCTATCATCCTTCCAAACAACTTCTGTGTGTTTCAGATTATCAAAAAACTTTATATCTGGTAAATCCACCAACGCATTTCTATCACTTTCCACATATTTAACAACAGCCTCATTATTTAAAATCCTGCTAAAATCATCAAAGAGACTTTCGATGTACATTTTATAATCATCAACCGATTTTTGACCGTCGCTGAAAAGCATTGATGAGTAGAAATTGCCCCTTTCTAAAAGTCTTTTCTGAATCTCAAGTTCTACAATGTCTCGATACTCGCGTAAGCGCGATATTATCATAGTGTAAAGTCCGTTGCTTGAGAGTTCAGCCTTTTCACGATAGTCATTTATGTCATATTTTACTATTATTTCCCTCGGTGGAGCGTATCCCGGTTGGCCCGTGCGGATAACAAGTCTGATAAGTTTATTTCCAATCTTCTCTCTGATGTATTTTACCAATTCAAGCCCGGCATCATCGCCTTCCATTACAACATCTATTATGGCCAATGCTATGTCTTCAACATTCTCCAAAATTTCCTTTGCCTCTTGCGATGAATAGGCACTGTACAATTTTACTTTCTTTCCTTCAAAAACTATGTCCCTTGCAACGACAGATGTTATCGCATGTACATCAGGCTCATCATCGACAACAAGGATTTTCCAGAAATCTTTCAGCTCATGATCTATTTTTTCACTACCCTTTTTGAGGAATTTCGCCAATCGACATCACCTACCTGCAGTTCTTTAGAGGATGTGAACTAATTGCCTTCCTTGATCGGTAATGTAATAATAAACTTCGTTCCTCTCCATAATTCACTTTGAACTTCGATAGTTCCGCCGAGTACTTCTGAGACCAACTGATAGACAATACTCAAACCAAGTCCAGAACCCGATTTTTGGTCTGTAGTAAAGAAAGGTTCAAAAATACGCTTCTGTATTTCAGGTTCAATCCCCTTGCCATTATCTGCAAAAACAAACATCAGTTCTTTGTTGTTCCCGCTTGTTATCGTTTTCATCTCAATTCTAATTTCACCAGGATTGTCATATTCAAAAGCATGAACAATTGCATTATCGATCAAATTCATGAGAATCTGAGTTATCGCTCCAGGAATAGTGTAAATCGTTAGGTTCTCCTCAATATCTGTCACTACATTGATCTTTGTTTTCCTAAGTTTTGGGTGTAAAGAATTGAGGACATCTGTGACTAATAATTTCAAATCGACATTCGCATAGCTTTGAACCATCTCATTCATGGCCACCCTTTTCAAGCTTTGCACAAGCTCAATAATCCTACGGGAGTTCCTCACCATCATATCATTCAGCTCGAACATCGTATTCAAACAATCCTTAAATTCCTCTTCAGTTAATTCGTCTTTCTCAAACTTATCTTTAATATCACTCAAGATCTTGTGTTGTTCTGTTAGAGAAGAGTATATTATTCCTGAAGGTGTATTCACATCATGTGCTATGTTCACCATCAACTTACCAAGTGCAGCCATCTTTTCCGAATTTATTATCTTGTTCTGCGCTTCTTCAAGTTCGTTGAACGCAAGTTCAAGTTCGTTATTCATCTCATTTAATTCCTCAACAAGCTCTTTTAATTGTTCGTTCTTTTTCAAGTTTTTCATTAAAAGAATTAGAATAAAATACATACCGAGGAAGATCAAAGATATATAAAACAGAAAGACTCGCGGGACACTATCGGTATATCTAAAACTCACACTCCCAACAAAAGTGTCGGCATAAAACAAGTTAATGTTCTTGTTATGCAACCTGACTCCGAGAACTTGCTCTAAAATGTTCGGAACATACGACTCATCAGAAGATCCCAACTCACGCCTTTTATCATCATACACAAAGACGCCAGTTATATCTGCTGACTGAGTTATTACTCTTGTCAACTTATCTATTACCCTATTATCGTACGTCCACACAGGATAAGAAAGGGTCTCAGCATAATAATCCAGTCTTAAGAAAAGCTCTCTTTTCCACGATGAATAATGATTAGTAGAAACTAACAAAAAAATCGCAAACAAAATCATAGGTGAAATAATACTGACAATTAGATGTATTTCGACTTTTCCCTTTTCAATACTTGTCGAATTCAAAATTCTCACCTCTTTTCAAAGCTCAGAGCCTATCCCAATTTTACCATAAACCTCCTAAGCAACGAAAGTATTCATTTCCATAATTCTTCATACTTAACGCCATACTTTCTTAAGATATCCATATAATCAGATGTGTTTTTGAATCTTTTGAGTTGTTCAGAAAAGCTCTCAGCAAGGTACGAGCCATGAAAGTTCTTTGAAAACCCGACGTAATATACCATTTTCTCACCAAAAACAGGAGAATACTCTACTTCAATTTTCATCTCACGTGCAATATATTTTCCTACAAGCAAATTGCATACGAATAAATCGATTCTTCCATTTTTCAGAAGCTCAAATCCAACCTCATCAGTGCTTACAGGAACTTTTCTAAACTCTGCATTCCAAAACCAGTCGCCATATGCATAACCATCACCATATCCGCAAAGCGCTTCTTTCGGAATTTTCTCAAGCGATGAAATGTCGATTTTCTTCGATTTTAATTTGAAAAGCACATCGAATCCCGCACTAATGGGTTCTCTTGGAAAAGTAAGGAAATCTTTCCGCTCCTCTATATCTCTAACACTCATGACTCCATCGTACATCTTCGTTTTCATAAGCTCGAGACACCTTGTCCATGGAAATGATAGGAATACAGGCTTGAAACCAAGCTCTGAGAATACTTTCTTCACCACATCAACATCCATCCCAACCCAGTCCTTTTTATCCTTGTCGTACCATTCGTAAGGTTTCCAATCTACAAGCAGAATTTCCACAACGTTCCCTGGAAGTACGTAACCCTCTAACCCATACTTTTTTATCAATCTATCGATAACACCATTTATCAGGATCTTCCTGAGAGCTTCCTCTACAACTCTAATTACTTTATCATCTACCGACTTTGAGAAAACTATGTATTGATAACACTTCTCCGACGGTGCATTCATCGATTTGTACTTCCCTTTGCTTTGCGATATGTAGTATCCCAACGGAAGACTTGAAAGGAATAACGTATCTACTTTTCCTTTCTCAAGAGCTTCCATTGCTTCCGTTATACTCTTGTATTCAACTATCTCTTGCTGTTGTGGCATATTCGGTATCTTTCTTGCTGTTACTGTGCCACCGATTACTCCTATTTTCATACTGTCCTTATTATTCAAAACGTTTTCCATGTCTGACTTTATAACGAAAATTTCTCTCACAACATAAAGAGGCAGTCTAATGTACTTAACAGTCTTTTCCCACTCTTCACTGTGTGGTACACCCACGAAGATCTGAACCCCTTTGTTTGAAAGCGAACTAATTATTTGCTGAATTGGCTTTGCCGTAGACGATTTGTACCTAATCTCTACGTTATCCTTCTTCAGTTCTTTGTTCAGCTCAACTATTATGTCATGACAAAAACCCGAAATGCTGTTTCCCTGAATAATGTACTTTGGTACAATATCCTGAGCATAAGTATACAAAATAACTGAAGATTGCGAAAAAGTGGCTATAGAAAAAAGAACAACAAGAATAACAATTAAAAATTCTTTGAAAATTATCATCATATCTCACCTCTCTTCATATCTCCTCATAGCTTTTAACTTTTTAATTAAAAGCAAGGATAAAATAACAAAAGTGCTGAATAACGAGCCAAAAAACGCACCCGTTGAATCGATGATAACATCGTTTAGCGAGGAACCACGTGCATAGAAAATTTGGTTGTATTCGTCGAATATTGCATAAGTTGAGGGAACCGTGAACCCGAGCAAGGAAGAAATCAGAAAAGACTTTTTCCAAGTGTGGAAAGCAAGTGATATCAAGAACGCAAAAACGAAATAAAGCCCGAAGTGAGCGCTCTTTCTAATAACCATCTCCGCAGGGATATTCTCAGTTCCAAACCACCATTGCTTCAATTTCCTCTCTACTTTCGTAAAAAGCGCTGTACTTGAGAAGTCGAAAATACTGTCAAGCTTCTTAATTACCCTGTACGCAAACTGCGACTGTCTCATCGATTCAACAGGACCTCTTGTTGAGAAATAGTATATCAAGCCAAGCCAAAATAGAACGATACAAAACAGAGATAAGGTTAATATTTTGAGTTTTTTATCCTTCATTAAGCACACTCCTATTACTTTGTTATTGCTTTCTCACATACTCCAAACGCCTATTTTCAAAAATTATTTGTGCATAGTCATTTTCAAACAAGTAATTGCAATAAGCCTTAAGCGTTTGCAACAACAAAACATAGCCTGTAGCATCTAAAGAAAGAAAAAATTTCTCAGCAACATGAGAAACAACGTCATCGATTGTCCTTGGCACATCGAGATAATCTATTATAGTATTTAATGTTTCTTTTACGACGTTTTTGTTCGATTCTACAAGTTTTAAGAATTCTTCTTTCGATTCATCACTCTCAAGATTGTATACTTCACCGTGACTTGGGACTATAAAAGAGACATCGTTTTCAACCCATAATTTTAGACTGTCTAAGGTCTTCAGATGTTGAGCGACATCAACTAAAAAATATACTTTGTACTTCTGTATGGTCTGAGAAGAAACAATTGAGTCTGCTACAAAAAATATCCGCTTGTCTGGTAGATTTGTTAGAATGCCGATCATATCGAATGAATGTCCCGGAAGTGGTATTATATTAACATTCAGCTCTTCGTTAGTGCCATAATCGATAATATCTGTGACTACGGAAGGCTTTGCAAGGAGGAACTTGTTGTCAATACCTTTAAACGGAAGTGCACCCCAAAGATAAGCGGGCTCAAGGACGGGATTTTCTATAAACGCGCTC
Organism: Fervidobacterium gondwanense DSM 13020; assembly: GCF_900143265.1. Taxonomy (NCBI): domain Bacteria; kingdom Thermotogati; phylum Thermotogota; class Thermotogae; order Thermotogales; family Fervidobacteriaceae; genus Fervidobacterium; species Fervidobacterium gondwanense. The sequence goes on from NZ_FRDJ01000001.1 coordinate 413,571, forward strand.
TCGAGCTTTGTTGCAAAGATTCTGCTTTTGTACTTGCTCTGCAAGAAACTGTTTCCGCCGATGTGGTCTGCATGCGAGTGCGTGTTGATTATCGATACTTTCTTCACTGCAAGTTCTCCCAAAACCCTTGCTATTCTCTTCGCATGGTCCGGACTACTCCCCGTGTCGATCAATACAGCTTCATCGCCCTTTAGAATCACACCGACGTTCACTGGTGATTTTAGAACAAGGAAACTTTCAGCAAGTTTTGCAACTTCGAACATACTTTCAACCCCTAATCTTGTCCTTGCATTTATTTTATCACAACTCACCAGTTAAATGATTTTCTTGCTTTTCAAAATGAAGTAACCGCTGAGGAACGTATTGTTCAATCCATTTCCAACAGCTGCCAACTTCTCGTATTTTCTTTGATATTCCTCCCAAAATAGCGAACATTGAACAGAATCGATTATCTTGAGATTATTCAAAGATATACCAATTTTTGAAATAGGATAGTTTCTGTACAGCTTTTTTGCAATATCTTCCACAACCTTTGATAAAAGAAAAAAGTCATTCGTGTGAACTGCTAAGTTGTGCGAAAGAGAAAACGCGCCAAACCTGTCCTTTATATACAGCGCCACATTCTTCGCACCGTACCTTCCTCGAATCAATTTGGAATAAATCCCAAAGAGAAGATAGTTAAAAACTGCATAAAGTTCTTCAAATGATTTTATTTCCTTATCCAGCGAGAGCGAATGTCCGATGCTTTTGGGCGGAACATGTTTAAAAAACTCTGGTTCCGTATATTCTTTCAACACCAGTTCGCGAAGTTTTTCAGAAATTCCACCATTTTTCAAAAAATCTTCCAAAGTTTCTATTCCAATCTCTTTAAAAACTTTTTGGCTCTTTTTACCTACTCCCGGTATATCTTTTATCGGCAATTGCTTTGCAAATTCATTCAAATCATCTACAACCAAAAACCCGTCTGGCTTAGCGATTTCACATGCGCTTTTTGCTATCACAGGATTAGGTCCAACACCAATAGTACAACTCAACCCTAACCTCAGCTTTATTTCATCCTTTAAAATTTTCAACTTCTCAACACCGTCTTCAAAAACATCAACAGCAATGTACACTTCATCTATGCTCGCTTCCTTATACACCGGAAAGAAATTTTCAATGATCTCCAAAAGCTTGAGCGTTGTGAATTCGTACTGCGGATAATCAGCCTTTACGAACAAAATGTTCTTGCACAACTTTTTAGCTTCTGAATAAATCATCCCTGTCTTCACGCCGTGAATCTTCGCCAAATAATTCGCACTCAAAACGATAGGGTTCTTTCCTCCTCCAACAACAGCAAGGGGCCTTCTTTTGAGAATCGGATTTTTTACCCCCTCAACGGACGCAAAGTAAGAATCCATATCTACAAGTGCAACCTTTCGATATATCACACGGCACACCCCCTATTTAATTTTAGTATACAAAAGTATATTATATACTAATGTATAGTATACAACAAAAGCGGTTGAAAAATCAAGTTTCACACAAAAATCAAGATGCAAGATTTTGTGAATTTTCATTGAATATTTCCAATAAATTCCCGAGAGTGCCAAAATTGTGTGGTAGAATATTCGAGGAAGAATTTTAAGACAACAATAAGCTAAAAAGGAGTGGTATGCTTTGAAATACGCGCTTTTAGGATTTGGATTAAGCAACAAATACGCAGCGAAGTATTTGAAATCACTTGGTGAAGAGATATTTGTAAGTGAAGGTGGAAAGCTTTCCGAAGAAGACAAAAAATACTTAGAGGAAGCAGGCATACCATACGAAGAAGGCACAAACAGTGAACGCCTATTGGAAGCCGATGTTATACTAACCAGCCCAAGCGTTCCGTACAACCACCCAATCCTTATGAAAGCCAAAGAACTGAAAAAGCACGTTGACACGGAAATCACATATTTCACAAAAAACCTTGACTGGAATCCGAAGATAATCGCAGTTACTGGCTCTGTTGGAAAGAGCACGACCGTATCGATGATCAATCACCTCATATCAAAGAGCGCAACTTCACAACTTTCTGGAAATATAGGGATTCCCATCGCGCAAGTATTACTAGAAGGCAAAAAGCCAGAATACTTAGTCATAGAAATAAGCAGCTTCCAGCTCTACTGGGCTGAGTATTTTAAACCGCACGTGGCAGTCATTACAAACATATACCCCAACCACCTTGACTGGCACCCTTCGATGGAACACTACGCAGAATGTAAGTTGAAAATAGCAAAATTCCAAGACAACGAGGATCATTTCGTATACAACCCAAAAGATATGGAGACGTTCAAGAGATTAGCCTTAGTTCAAGCAAAGCGTGTCCCGTTCACCGTCGATTTCAAATTCGAAGAGATACCGTTCCACATACGCACGAAACAGAACGTTGAGAATATTGCTGCAGCAAAGACTGTTTTGAAAGTTTTGAATCTCCCATTCAACATGAATATGCTCGAAGATTTTGTACCGCTACCACACAGGATGGAATACTGCGGCACGATAAACGGTGCGCACTACTACAACGATTCAAAAGCGACGAACGCAGCCGCTGTCGTTAAGGCGCTCGAGAATTTCGACAGCAACCTCTACCTCATAATCGCTGGAAAGGGTAAGAACGAAGACTACACCCAACTTGCTGATACTATCAAACAAAAATGCAAACACGTTGCAATAGTGGGTCCAATCTCAGATCAAGTTGAACCGTACTTAAAAGATAGGGGTATAGATTATAGAAGGTATAAAAGCATCGAGGAAGCCGTTGTAGAGATTTCTAAGATAGCAGGAGAAGGTGATTTCGTGCTCCTTGGACCAGCGGGTGCGAGCTACGATGCTTACAAGAACTTCGAAGAACGCGGAGAACATTTCAAGTCTATTGTGAAGAAATTGATTGGAAGCTAATCTTAAGTAGATATGATTTGCAAAACATTCAAATTGGAGGGAACAGACGATGATAGGTTACGAGATATTTGTGAGGTCCTTTGCGGACTCAAATGATGACGGAATTGGGGATTTCAAAGGCATCGCCCAGAAAGTCGACTATTTCAAGATGCTCGGCGTAGACTTAATCTGGTTAACGCCGCACTTCAAGTCACCAAGTTACCACGGTTACGACATAATCGACTACTTTGACACGAATGTCTCGTTCGGAACACTTGCAGATTTTAGAGATATGGTCGACAAGCTACATGCGAATGGAATAAAAATTGTCATCGACCTGCCGTTCAACCACGTCTCAGACAGGCACCCATGGTTCAAAGCCGCTATGAACGGCGAAAAACCGTATGTTGATTACTTCCTCTGGGCGCAGCCGCACTTCAATTTGAAAGAAAAAAGACACTGGGACGAAGAATTGCTTTGGCACACGAGAAATGGCAAGACATACTACGGCGTGTTCGGTGGTTCTTCGCCCGACTTGAATTATGAAAACCCCGAAGTTGTGCAAAAATCACTCGAGATAGTTGAATTCTGGCTCAAGCAGGGCGTTGATGGATTCAGATTTGATGCGGCAAAGCACATATACGACTACGATATCAAAGAAGGCAAATTCAGATACGACCACGAAAAGAATGTCGCCTATTGGCAACTCGTTATGGACAGAGCAAGGCAAATCAAAGGAGAAGATGTATTCGCAGTTACGGAAGTCTGGGACGATCCTGAAATCGTTGACAGGTACGCTAAGACAATCGGCTGTTCGTTCAACTTCTACTTCACAGAAGCCATAAGAGAATCGATGCAGCACGGAGCGGTGTACAAAATCGTCGACTGCTTTCAGAGAACACTCACGAAAAAGCCATACCTGCCAAGCAACTTCACAGGCAACCACGACATGCACAGACTGGCTCAGCTACTACCACATGAAGAGCAGAGAAAAGTCTTCTTCGGACTGCTCATGACAACACCCGGCGTTCCGTTCATATACTACGGCGATGAGCTCGGAATGAAGGGGCAGTACGACTCCACATTCACAGAAGACGTTATAGAACCATTCCCATGGTACGCTTCGCTATCTGGCGAGGGCCAAGCGTTCTGGAAGGCTGTAAGGTTCAACAGGGCATTCACCGGTGCTTCTGTTGAGGAACACCTGAACCGCGAGGACAGTCTGCTCAAAGAAGTTATTAACTGGACAAAGTTCAGGAAAGAAAACGACTGGCTCACAAACGCATGGGTAGAGCACGTAACGCACAACACGTTCACAATCGCTTATACGGTTACAGACGGCGACAACGGATTCAGAGTTTATGTGAACATAGCTGGCCACCACGAGACCTTCGAAGGAGTAAGTCTCAAAGCGTACGAAGTTAAGGTTCTCTGAGCTTCAGGTTATTGAAAGCAGAGCGCTTTGTGTGAAAAAAATCACTAATATGTAGAAAAACTTGTAGGAATGTGATATAATTTAATCTGTGCCGAAGATGGTAAATTATCAAGCATTTTCTCAACGGTTTTCAAATATGCGTTTTTTAGATAGTCTTGAGTGTTGTTTGTATTTGAAACTAAAAAAGTGGAGGTGTAGTTATGTACGTAGAGATTATTGACGTGAAGGCAAGAGAAGTGCTCGATTCCCGCGGAAACCCAACGGTTGAGGTTGAGGTATTGCTTGAAGATGGAAGCTTTGGCAGTGCTATCGTTCCAAGTGGAGCATCTACAGGAAAGTTCGAAGCACTCGAATTGAGGGATGGCGACAAGAAAAGGTACATGGGCAAAGGCGTGCTCAAAGCGGTAGAACACGTAAACGAAATCATCGCACCAAGAGTTGTCGGATTGAATGCATTTGATCAGGTTTACCTTGACAAAGTCCTCCTTGAGCTCGACGGCACAGAGAATAAATCAAAACTCGGCGCAAATGCAATCCTCGGCGTATCGATGGCAGTCGCAAGGGCAGCATCAGAGAGCGCAGGAGTACCGCTCTACAAATACCTCGGCGGAGCGAATGCAAAAATTCTCCCAGTTCCATTCATGAACGTCATTAACGGCGGTGCGCACGCAGACAACAGCCTCGATATTCAGGAATTCATGCTCGTTCCAGCGGGAGCACCATCGTTCAAAGAAGCTCTCAGGTACGGTGCAGAAGTCTTCCACACGCTCAAGAAGATACTCAAAGACGCAGGACACGTTACAGCAGTCGGTGACGAAGGCGGATTTGCACCAAACCTTTCATCGAACGAAGAAGCGATCCAAGTGCTTATCGAAGCAATTAAAAAGGCAGGGTACGAACCAGGAAAGGACATATACATTGCGCTCGACTGCGCAGCAAGTGAATTCTACAACGAAGAGACGGGAAAGTACAACATCGATGGAACTGAAAAGACAGGCGACGAACTGATTGAATACTACTCAATGCTCATAGACAAATACTGGCCCGTAATAATCTCCATCGAAGACCCATTCGAGCAAGAAGACTGGGATAGCTACGTGAAATTCACGCAGAAAGTCGGCGGAAAAGTACAGATAGTTGGAGACGACCTGTACGTTACGAACGTAAAGAGACTCGAAAAAGGTATTGAGCTCTTCGCAAGCAACTCGATACTCATAAAACTCAACCAGATAGGCTCGGTAACAGAGACGCTCGATGCGATAGAAATGGCAAAGACGGCAGGAATGACGAACGTCATATCCCACAGAAGCGGTGAAACGGAAGACACATTCATAGCAGACCTTGCGGTAGCAACAAATGCGGGCATGATAAAGACAGGTTCACTCTCAAGAAGCGAAAGGATAGCCAAGTACAACAGACTCCTCAGAATCGAAGAAGAACTCGGCGATGCGGCGATATACAAAGGATTAGGAGCGTTCTATTCGATAAAAAGATAAGAATCGAAAAGAGATTTAATTATTGAAAGACTCCCCCTGAAAATGAAAGGGGGAGTTTTTGTTTCTACGTTACGTGTATGTCCAGAATGAACAATCGCGATAAATGGCAAAACAACACCCCGCCTTCCGGCGGGGTGTTACGTCTTATCGATAATTGATTGTATTAGAAGCTTGCTGAGTATGTGAGTTTAAGATTCCATGTTGGATCTGAATTAATTGTCCAACCAGCTCTATCATTGCCTGTCAATGTTCCGTAGAATCCTGTTACATTTACATTTGGTGTTAAGACGTATTTAAATGATGCATTGAAGCCGTTGTTACTTGGAGTCATTCTGAAGTTTCCGCCTACTGTGAAGACACCTGGCACTACATTAACAGAACCATTGACGTGGATGTATGTGTACGTTGCAAGTTCTGTTACATCTGCCCATTCTGCTTTTGCTGTAGCAGAGAGCATCGCATCAGCGTAATCTGCTTGTGTGTAGAGTGTGAATTTCATTGTTGAATCAATTAAGTCTGTTTCTGTTGTCTTTACAAAGAGTGTTACAGGTGTAACTGCTACTTTTGCTGAAAGTTCGTTAAGTGGTACCTTAAATGTTGGTGTTGCTGGCTGCATATCGTACTTTGGTGTTACTTTTGCTGTTACTGTTACTGGTGCGAATGTTGTTGTGTATGTTACGCCAAGCTGTGCAAACTTACCATCTGTTTTGGTGTTGCTCTTGTAAACGAGATTTGCAATACCATCGGTGTATTTGAGTGTCGGCGCAAGTGTTAAACCTGCAACTGGTGAAAGGCTTCCAGATACTGTGACACCGTAAACTGTTTTTGGATTTGCTGAAGATGCATCAACCATACCTGCAAAGACGTCAACTGATGGCTTGAATATACCGAGATCAACTGTACCAAATACGTTGGCACCAACTGTGTAGTAACCACCAGCGACGTACATACCGCCAACAAGTGTGAATGGTGCAACTGGGTATTTCACTAAAAGCATGTCGCTGAACCAATTTGCGTAGTCTAGTGTACCTGTAATTTCTGTTGTGTTATCTTCAATATAAACTTCAAGACCTGCTACTGCTGGGAATGTGAGTTTGAGTGCGTCAGCAAATTCTGATTTAAATTCTGAATCCCAATCAGATATAGAACCATCTGAATTGTAAACTCTACCTGTGAAGTAGTCATTGACAAACTGTTTTCCTGTTGTGTAGTATGCGCCAAAATATGGTGTTGAGAATGTTATTGAACTGAGAGTAAGTGTAACTCCACTGAACGGTGTATAGGTAATTCCGAATGTTGCTCCTGCTTGCGTGTCTGATGTTGGTGAAAGTGAAAGACTTGCTAAAACATCTGATAGAGCTCCATTAAAGCTTACCCCATCCTTATCAGCCGTCAATGTGAAAGTAACTGTACCGGTATACTTTACGTTTGGTCCGAGTGTGAATGGTTTTTCTGCTGCGAAGATGCTAACTACCATGAGAAGCGCTACAAGTACCGTAAAAAGCTTTTTCATAACCTTTCTCCCTCCTCCTGTGAGTTTAGGCTTTCTGCCCCTTTTTGTTTCTCTTTAGAAAACTTCTAAGTTTATAAATAAGGAATATCAAATATACCTTAAAATGCTTCTTGCCATCCCCCCTTTTTTTTGCATAGTAAATTAAAAAGGGTATTCCTAAAGCGATTAATTAGAACCATCCGAAAGCTTTACCTAATGCAATTATTCCAATTACAAGCCCGCTTACACCTGTGACGACTCCCCATGTTGCGAGTTGTCTTGTTTGTTCAAGCTCTTCTTTTGTTGCCAATTTGTTGCTGACTTCTTGCCTAAGTTCTTCGACTTCGCTCTTGTCTGCCTTCACTTCTTCTACAACTTGCGTTAAGCTGACGAGTTGATTCTCTACTAAGTTAAGCCTATCATCGTGGTTAGCTACAAGTTCTTCGAGTGCTTCGATTCTGGTTGCCAAGTCGTCAACTCGGACGTCCACATAGGATGTAAGTCTGTCCTCAAGCGATTTTAAATCTTCTGAAAGTCCGTAAACCATGTCCCTGATCGCTGGTAAACCTGTGTCTATTGTACTCTGTATGTTTAGAACTTTTGTTTCAAGTTCGTCAATTCTTGCCGAGATTTCTTCTTTGCTCATTGTAAATTCCTCTTGTTGCCCGAGTATTGCATCTGACAGTGTTGCATAGTTGTTTGCTATTGTCTCTTCAAGTTCTGCAGCTTTAGCGTTGAGTACTTCGATAGCAGAGGTGTTTTCTTCCAGTTTTGCGTTAATGTCATCTATAGACTTTTGCAACACTTCATCCTGACTTGTGACTTTCTTATCCAAATCCGCTATCTGTTTTCTCAGCAAGTAGTCAACATCGCCAAGCTGCGCCGCTAATCCGTTTAATATCTCGTTCATAGCCGCAACATCGTTTTTGAGCTCTGCAAGGTTGATCTCCGACTTTTGTCCTTCTTCATCTTCGTATGTGAATTTGTCTTGAATTGAATTTACCAAATCGTAGAGCTTTACTATGTCTTGATCGTGTAAGTCGAGAACAAGTTTCATATCTTGAATCGTCACTTCAAGCTCTGCTTTGAATTCTTCAATCATCGCTTGAAGTTCGTCAAGTGAACTTACGTCTGCTTTCGTTTGGAGCGTGTCGTAAATCATGTTTGTGTATTCTTCTAAAAGCTCAATTCTATTTGCCAGAGTTGATATTTTTTCGTCTGTATCTGCTGCAAGTTTGTTTACTTTATCAGATATGATCTGCTCAACATAATCAAGAGTTCTTACAAGGAAAATAGCTATCTGGTATCTTGTTATAGATTCATCACCGCGGTATGTCCCGTCAGGAAAACCTGTAACAATACCGATTTCTTCAAGCTTTTGAACATAGCTTCCTGCCCAATGACCTTTAGGTATATCTCTGAAAGCTGCCATGGAAAGTGTGACGAGAAGTAACACTGTAAGTAACGTGAGAAGCTTTTTCATCTTTATACCCCCTTTGTTATAGAATTTACTTCCATTATATACGAATAAACAGCAATAAAAATGTACCGGTAGGAAGTTATTTACAAATTCAGCATCGATATTATACCACAAATTATTAAGCAATGCAAATTTTTCAATGATTTTTTCCAAAGAAACACTCTGGTCCGTACGAAAGCTATTGCATCAATAAATCACTTATTTGCTATAAGCTTTATAAATAAACGTTTCCCAACTCTTACTATGTGCTCCCCTTGAACGCTGACAACGGCTTTAAAGTTGTCTATTCTATTTCCATCAAAGTAAACTCCACCTTGTGTTATGAGCCTTTTAATTTCGCTCTTCGTTCCGATTCCCAGTTCGAAGAGCAATTCTACAATGTTGTGTTCTCCAGAATTAGCAATCTTCTCCGGCATTTCTTCTGGCAGTTCTTTCTTCTGAAAAACGGTGACAAAATATTCTTCTGCTTCTTTTGCGGCTTCTTCACCGTGGAACTGCTTGACTATCTCTCTTGCAAGCCACATTTTGTAATCTCTCGGATTAACCGTCTTGGCATTTATTTCTTTTTCCATTTTCTGTATGAATTCTTCTGACGCATCCGTAAGCAATCTTGTGTATTTTACGATGAGTTCGTCAGGAATAGACATCACTTTGCCATACATGTCCTTAGGCTCATCTGTAAAGCCTATGTAATTTCCATAGCTTTTACTCATTTTGAGCTTTCCATCCGTGCCTTCTATTATCGGCATTGTCATGACTATCTGTGGTTTAAAACCATATTCTTCTTGTATTTTTCTTCCAACCATCAAGTTGAATAATTGATCCGTTCCGCCAAGCTCGACATCTGCTTGAATCGCAACCGAATCGTACGCTTGTGCCAGCGGATATAAAAATTCAGCAACGCTGATCGGCGAACCTTCCGCATACCTTTTTGCAAAATCTTCCCTTTCGAGCATGCGAGCGACCGTGTATTTACCGGCAAGCTTGACGACATCAGCAAATGTCATGCTCCCGAGCCATTCGTTGTTGTATCTTATCTCGGTTTTTTCTTTATCCAAAATCATGAAAGCCTGTTCTGCGTAGCTTTTTGCATTCTCTACAACTTCTTCCCTTGAAAGCATAGGACGAGTCGTGTTTCGGCCGGATGGGTCACCAATCATGGCAGTAAAATCACCAATGATTAACACAACTTGGTGACCTAAGTCCTGAAATTCTTTGAGTTTTTTCAAAACAACAGCATGACCAAGATGAAGGTCTGGTCTTGAAGGGTCAACACCAAGCTTAACTCTCAACGGCTTGCCAGATTTGAGCCGTTCAAGAAGTTCTTCTTCCGAGACTAAATCCACGCAATTTCTTTTGAGTATTCTGAGTTGTTCTTCGGTTGGCAGGTTCACTGTAGACAAATGATACACCCCACTTCGAAATTTCTAAGAGTACTCTAAAACCACTAAACGTTAATATGCACTAATTACCTGGAAAGCACCCAAGATGTCAGGAAGCACATCACAAAGAACGCAACCGCCAAAGCGACGGTAATTTTTCCCTGAGTGTCGAGGCCTTTTTTTCTACCAAACATCGTATATGCTGCACCACTTCCGAAAGCTCCTCCGAGCTCTGCAAATTTGCTCATTTCAAGAAGTACCATCCAGATCAGAGCACCTGCAATGATAGTGTGGACAATCAATAGTATGACTGCTAACATCTAATACACCTCCAGTAATGTCCTAATTAGTCTCTTAACTGCATATCCCCATAATCCTATAAATTCAAAGCTTATTATACCACAAGAATTTTATGTTTTGCAATAGTTCTACATTTCTTTATTTTGTTTTTGATGGACTAATATTTACCAAAAGTATCCATCTTGTAATTTTTTCTCTAAGAAAGAATAAAAATACACGCTCTTGATAGTTTTTTCTACCGTTAGTATCAACTTTTTAAACGCACTTTCATCTTTAGAACAGTGTTACTTGGTCAGTCTCCGGAAGTTCTTCCAAAACTCCGAGTCTCTTTAGCATTTCAATTTGTGCTTTTGTCACCTTTCCACGGTTCATTAGGTCTTCCACCGATGTAAACATCTTTATATCCCTTTGCTCAACTATCGATTTTGCAACATTGTCACCTATGCCGTGAATTTTGTTGAACGGGATTATCAAGCTCTTACCTTCGATTATAAATCTTGAGTGGTGGCTCTTCTTTAAATCCGGTTTTTTGAATTCAAATCCCCTCAGTAACATTTCAAGGGCTGCTTGGAGCACTTTTTCTTCGTTTTTCTCTTTTACGTCTTTCTTCATCATATTGTTTAGTTCTCTCAAACGTTCTTTTATGGCTCCCTTCCCTCTAAGTATGAATTCGGCGTCGAACTCATCTCCCTTTGTTGAGAAGAATGCTGCATAAAACGCAAGCGGATAGTGGACTTTAAAGTAGGCAATTCTGAACGCCATGCTCACATAAGCAACCGCATGTGCCTTCGGGAACAGGTACTTAATCTTTTTACAAGACTCAATGAACCAATCAGGTACGTCAAATTCTTTCATCAACTGGACTTCTTCATCTTTTAATCCTTTACCTTTTCTTACATTTTCCATTATCTTGAACGCGTTTGAAGGTGGTAACCCTTTATGAATCAAATAAATCATTATATCATCTCTACAAGATATGACTTCTGAAAGCGTCGCTGTTTTCTTTTCTATCAACGTTTGAGCATTGCCGAGCCAAACGTCAGTACCGTGAGAAAGCCCAGATATTCTCACAAGCTCGGCAAATGTCTTGGGTCTGGTATCTCTCAACATTCCCATGACGAAGTCCGTACCGAACTCAGGTATTCCGATTGTTCCAACGTCCGTTCCAAGCTCTTGAGCGTCTATCTTCAAAGCCTTAAGCGATGAGAATATGCTCATCGTCTGTTTGTCGTCCATTGGAATTTTCATTGGATCTACACCGCTGTATTCGTACAGGAGTCTTATCATCGTCGGATCATCATGTCCGAGTGCATCGAGTTTCACGAGGTCATCATGGATAGATTCGTAGGCGAAGTGCGTCGTGTAAACGCCTGATTTCTTATCGTTCGCTGGATGCTGGTAAGGGGTGAAGTCGTGAATATCATAGTCGCTCGGGACTATCATCAGACCACCGGGATGCTGCCCTGTCGTTCTCTTAACACCGCTAACGTACATGGCCAGTCTTTCCTGTTCGGCTGGGTTTAATGAATTTACTACGTTTCCATTCTTGTCTTCCATGTACGATTTCACGTATCCAATTGCACTTCTGTCTGCTATCGTGCTTATCGTACCGGCGCGGAAGACGTGTGATTTTCCAAAGAGTTGTTCAATGAACTTGTGAGCACGTTCTTGATATTCGCCGGAGAAATTTAAGTCGATATCAGGGACTTTGTCTCCTTCAAATCCCATGAATACTTCAAATGGTATATCTTGACCAGCTTTTTCAAGTTTTGCACCACATTTCGGACATCTTTTGTCCGGCAAATCGTATCCAGAGCCCACTTCTTCGTGCAGCTCGAAATGTTTGCAGTCTGGACATCTGTAATGTGCTGGCAATGGGTTGACTTCCGTGATTCCAACCAAATGCGCAACTAAGGAAGAACCAACTGAACCACGGGACCCAACGACGTATCCGTCTTCGCCCGCCTTCTTAACTATCAAGTGCGCAATCATGTAAAGAACAGCGTAACCATGCCCTATGATGCTGTTCAGTTCTCTTTCTATTCTTTTTTCAACTAATTCTGGCAGTGGATTTCCATACAGCTCATATGCCCGCTCGTATGTCATAGAGCGCAATTTCTCCTCCGCACCTTCGATCTTTGGCGGATGGAGTTTCTTCTCGAGCGGCTTTATCTCTTCAACCATTTGAACTATTTTCTTCGGATATTTAATGACTACTTCTTGAGCGATTGTCTCATCTTCGAATATCTCCATCGCAGCTTGCAACATTTCGTCAGTTGTGCGTAAGAAATAGTTCGCACCTGCGTCTTCCACATTGCTCTGGGGTGCGAGTAATACCTTTCGGGCTTTTATGTCTTCCGGATCTAAGAAATGCGCATTTGAAACCATGACCACTGGAATGTTCAGTTCTTTACCCGCTTCATATAACAATCTGTAAGCTTCTTTCGCCTCTTCCTTCGTGAATTCTTCCGAAGATATAGTATCAAGAGGCATTATTTCGATGTAATCGTAGAATTTGAGAGCTTCTTGAAGCGAGGATTTGTCCTTTGACAGTGCAAGTTCAAAGACTTCCGAATTCGCACATCCGGTACCTATTAGCAAACCCTCTCTGTTCTTTTCAAGATCAGACCTCAAGACCTGAGGTACTGTGAAGAATGTCTCTGTATGTGCTTTAGAGACCAATCTGTAAAGGTTCTTCAGACCCGTCTTGTTCTGGACAAGCACCGTAATATGTCGTGGGTGTTTTGAAAGTGGGTTGATGTGCTCTATCAACTTATTCAGCCTGTCAAATGAATTTACAGATTTTTTCCTAAGCAGTTCTACCAATTTCCAAAAAACTTTAACCGTTACCCTCGCGTCATCAAGTGCTCGGTGGTGTTGGAACTTTCCGAGCTCGAAGTAGTCTACGAGTCTGTCCAAAGAAAACGATTTAAGTTTACTTCTCAAAAGAGCTTGCGAGAGTCTTAGTGTGTCAATGTATGGAGGATTGAACTGTCTTTGAAATTTAGAAAATGTATTTTTGAGAAATCCGACGTCAAAATCTGCGTTGTGCGCCACAATTACTGCACCATTGAGAAATTCAGAAAGTCTATCGATAACTTGAGAAATATCTGGTGCGTTTTCGAGCATTTCTTCCGTTATACCTGTTATTTGTAAACTTTTTTCCTTCAACTTAGAAGGCTTGACAAATGTATGGAATTCATCGATTATCTGGCCATTCGCCGTCTTCACTGCGCCGATTTCCATTATTTCATCAAGCCTTGGGTTCAAGCCTGTTGTTTCAAGGTCAAGCACGACGTACGTTGCCTCGTCGATGTTCCCTTCGATTTCGTTAATCATTATCTTCTTCGGATCGTTTGCTATGTAAACTTCACAACCGAATATAGGTTTTATTCCGTTGCTTTTTGCAAGTTCGTACAGTTCTGGGATGCTTTGAACGTTTCCGTGGTCTGTAACGGCAACAGCCTCCCATCCCCATTTCTTTGCCGTCTTTATGTATTCGCTTATATCCAAGACGCTGTCCAGATCGCTCATCTTTGTGTGTGCGTGTAGTTCCACCCTCTTTTCTAAAGCGTTGTCGATTCTGTCAAGAGATGGAATTTCCGTAACGCTGTCGATTTTGAAGAATGTCGTTCCAAATTTATCTGTTGTGAGCATTCCGCTGAAGATGTACCATTCACCAACCGAAAGCTTGTTTTCAATCTCTTGTGATTTAGAGTTGAACACTTTTCCAAGTAGCGAGTCCTTCTTATCGGTGATATATACATTTAGAACCTCGGGGTTTGGCCTGTCGATTTTGAAGACTTTTCCATAAAGTTTGAATTTCTTCTTATTTGAAGGAGGCATATTGGAGGGTGAGTACAGACCGCCGAGCAGGTTTTTATCAAATTGTTCAATCATGTCTGACTCGTCACTCTGAGTTGGACCAGTCTTAACAGTTGCATGGGTAATCTGTTTTTGAACACTTGAAAATCCATCTGTTTTCACGCCAAGCTGTTGACTATCCGGGTCATAACCGACTTTCATATCGTTAATCGCTTGGTCATTCTGCTGATTTTCATGAGCGGTGACATCGATGACGTAGTTTTCAAATGGAAGAGAAGATTTTACCCTCGTCAATCGTTTTGAAATATGCGCCTTGGCGAATTCTCCAAGCGCGTATATTTTTAAAGTCTTATCTTCGATTTCTATGTGCTCTACGTATTTACCTGAACCATTTAGTTGTTGTAGCACGTAGCTCTTTAAACTCTCAACTTCATTTTGAACATCCTTTTCCTCGTCGACGACTACTTCAACAGCAATTTGTAAGAATTCTTCAAGAGAATCCTTGAAACTTTCTATATCTCCTTGAAAATTAGAAACAAAAAACGAAACTATTTCACGTTTTTTGTCGTAAGCTATTCGCTTTATAACCCCTGAAGCGTTTATTCCTATCTTTTCGGCTATATCTCTTATATTTTTTGAAACATCGAAGGAATAGTACATCTAACCCACCCCGAGTCTAACTCTGCTTGAAAAAAAATATCATTTTTCGATTTTCGGTATATTTTGTGTATTAGTGTGACTAACAGCCGCGCACCATGCTATCGCAAGCGCGTCTGCTGCGTCATCTGGTTTTGGGATTTCTTGAAGCTTTAGCAAAATTTTCATAACCTTCTGAATTTGAGATTTTTCAGCTCTTCCATAGCCGGTCACGGTTTGCTTGACTTGATGAGGAGTAAATTCTATAAAAGGCAAATTCGAATGCCTTATTGCAAGGAGTATAACCCCACGGGCTTCCCCAACGAATATAGCAGTTTTGACGTTCTTGTAAAAATACAAACTTTCGACAGCAACAAGTTCTGGCTTATAATCTGATATTATCCTTCGGACTTCCGAGTATATGTATTCAAGACGTTCTTCAAAATGTTCTTCTTTGCCAGTTGTTATCGCTCCGTGTGACACGTATGTTATTCTATTTCCCGTCTTCTCAACAACTCCGTATCCAACAATTCCGTATCCTGGGTCTATTCCTAAGATTCTAAATGGCTTTGTCTGTTCTTTCAACATGTTATTCCCCACCAGTATTTTTATATTATTATACAGCAGTAGCCTAACAATTTAATGTTAAGATTATAAACATGATTTGTGTTAACTCAAAATATGAACATCGCATCACCAAAAGAGAAAAATCTGTACTTTTCTTCGACTGCTATTTTGTAAGCTTGCATTGTCAGTTCATACCCGGCAAACGCACTGACAAGCATGATTAAAGAAGATTTTGGAAGATGAAAATTGGTAATTAACGCATCGACAATTTTGAATTCAAACGGCGGATAAATGAATATATCTGTTTTTCCTGAATAAGACCCGCTCTTTGGTTGCCTTGCTATTGTTTCAAGTGTCCTAACCGATGTTGTGCCTACCGCAATTACTCTACCGTTAGTGCTTTTAACCTCATCGATTAAGTTTACTGTTTCTTCGGGCACGATGTAGTATTCTTCGTGCATTTTGTGATGGCGAATATCTTCGGCTTTAACAGGTCTGAACGTCCCGATGCCAACGTGTAATATGACTTCTGCAGTACGCACACCTTTGCTTTTTATTTTCTCAAGCAGTTCATTTGTAAAGTGCAAGCCCGCAGTTGGTGCCGCAACGCTACCTTCGTGCTTCGCATATACCGTTTGGTAGCGCTCGAATTCAATGTTTTCATTTTTTATATAATGTGGAAGTGGGATCTTGCCAAGAGAAAAGATTATGTGGTCATCGCTCACTGAGAATTCTATTATCCTTGTACCTTCCTCAGCTCTTCCGACACACTTTCCAATTATGTTTCCATCAGGCTTATGAAAAACAATCTCCGTTCCCTCTTTGACCGCCTTTCCTGGCTTGACAAGACACTTCCACACTCCTAGGCTCATCTTCTCCAATAGGAGCAACTCAACAGTAGCGCCCGTTGTTTTCTTGCCGTAAATCCTTGCGGGGATGACCTTTGAAGTGTTAAAAACAAGGATGTCCTTTGGAGAAAGGTACTCCAATATGTCTTTGAACATCCTGTGTTGGATATTCCCAGTTGTCCTATCCAATACCATTAACCGCGAATGATCTCTTGGTTCTATCGGTTGTTGTGCTATCAATTCTTCAGGCAGGAAGTAATCGTACGCATCGAGTTTGTAAAGTTTGGAATTTTCCATCTTGTCCATATAGAATCTCCCCGTTTCAGCGATTTTGCAAAATTAAAGGGCGGAATTCCGCCCCTCAATGACTGTGTTCCAATTGAGTATCGATATTTTTTTACTTTCTCAAAGAAAGCTTTTCAAGGAGTTCTTTGTAAAGCTCTGGGTCCTTTTTCATGAGGTACTTGAGCATTTTTCTTCTGCGCCCGACCATCTTCATGAGTCCACGTCTTGAGTGGTAATCTTTAGGATGATTCTTGAGGTGTTCCGTTAAGTGTCTGATGCGGGTTGTCAGCAATGCAATCTGAACTGCTGTGCTGCCAGTGTCTGCATCGTGGATCTGAAATTCCTTGATGATGTCCTCTTTGTTCATCTTTCTGCACCTCCATCTAATGTCCTCTTGCCAAGTATGGGAAAGATCCCTATACCGAGCAAGGGCATAGATATGATATAATGAAAGCTGATGCATGTCAAGTATTACGATTTAATTTTAAAATTGTTCCCACAAAGCAGTAAATTCGCATAAATAATGTTAAAACCCACTTATAGGTTAATTTTTGACGTTAAATACTCATTTTTAGAAGCGTTCTTTTGGAAACACTATAAAAAAGGCTTTACAAAATTCTTGTTTTTGGTGCTATAATATAAATCGGATAGCTTTATTAATTAGTTTGTTCATATTGCTCAGTACGCTCACCGCGGAATTCGGCTAAACATACGGTTGTTTCTCGGAATTATTACACTTTACTAAAGGAGGGAGTACTTATGAGAAAACTGGGGATTCTCATTGCGGTTGTCTTTTTCGGGATATTTGTATTCGCCGAAGGTGTAGACATTGAAGCACTTTCAAACAGATTAGACCTTTTGGAAGAATACACAAATATGATCTATGACACTCTCAACACAAAGCTTTCTGCCGAAGATCTTGATTTAGCCCTTGCGGAAATTAACGACAAACTTTTGGAACTTGACGCACTTACGAATAGGATAGATTTGCTCGAAGAGTACACAAACATGATTTATGACACACTTGGTACAAAAGTATCCGCCGAAGAACTTGAAATGATGCTTGCAGAGTTTGATTCAAGACTTTCTGAGCTTGAAACTCAATTGTTGAACGTATCAAGCACGGTTGAAACCGGATTACCAGCACTCAGGGATATGCTTTATGAACTTTCAGCAAATCTTGCAGCTATGGAAGACAGGATTACATCATATGTTGAGGTCTCCCTTGCAAGTATAAAAGAAGAAATGTTCGAAGAATTACAACCAATGTTTGACGATATCAAAGTAACGCTCGATATTCACGACAGTGACATTCTCAAGATTTACGACACACTCGGCATGCTTTCTGAACAAATCGCAGCAATTGAAGAGAAACTTGCAGGTTTGGAAGAAGCAAATATCGAATCACTTGCACTCAGACTCGACATGCATGACCAAGACATAGTTAACATCTATGACAACCTTTCAGCGAAGGCGGATAGAGAACAAGTAGACGCTCTTGAAAAAAAAGTAGCAACTCTTGAAGAAGATCTCGCTGGTTTGAGCGATGTAGTCACGGGGCTTGCAGCTCAGATTGGCGACACGGATTACCTACTTAGAAAATCTATAGAAAATGTTCAAAAAGATTTGCAAGGTCAGATTGATACAACAAATAAAAACGTTGAAGGGCTCAAAGCTAGCATAGAAGAACTCAAAGCTAACAAAGCAGACACAAAAGCTGTTGAAGAAAAGGTTAACATGCTCAACATAATAGCGTGGCTTGGTCTCATAATTGGTGTAGCTGGTTTATTCCTTCCAATCCAATAATAAAAGAACGGGGCGAAAGCCCCGTTTTATTCTTATACTCTTCAATTGCACTCTCCTAAAACTGCATCCTCATAATCTCTCTATAAGCATCAACGATTCTGTTCCTAACTTCAACTGTAAGTCTGAGCGATATCGACGCCTTTTCAGCCTCGACAATCAGCTCGTGAATGTTGCTCACTTTTCCAGTAGCAAAATCATCAGATAATTTTTCAACGTTCTTTTGCTGATCGTTGACCGACTTCAAAGCATCTGAAAGAATTTTTCCAAATTCACTGTTCTCACTTGTTTTTTGATTTCCCACATTAGTAGTTATATTCGGCCTTAACGGATTCAACCCACCAATCTTATCTACCACTTACTTCACCTCCCTATCTGAAGGGCAGATGTTATCATTGCTTTCGTTGTGTTTATAGCTGTTGCGTTCGCTTCGTACGCTCTTTGTGCGTTAATCATGTCTACCATCTCGCGTATGATATTAACGTTCGGCAATCTCACGTACCCGTTTTCGTCTGCGTCTGGATGTGTTGGATCATAAACTATTCGAAATTGAGAAGGGTCTTCGTAAATTTCTTTGACGATAACACCACTATTTTCTTGTCGCCCCTGGATATTTCTCAAAAGTTCCTGAAAAACTGGAACTTTCCTCCTATAGGGCTCTCCGTTCTCAGTTCTTGTAGTCTCTGAGTTTGCAATGTTTGTCGAAATTAACTCTATTCTAAACCTTTGCGCAGATAATCCTGTTGATGAGATGTTCATTATATTGAATTCGCTCTGCATCGTATCACCTCATTGATATTTTACCACACTACTATCTTGTATTCCTAATGACAGTGTTGTACCTGTCGATATTTGCACTCATCAATCTTGATAATACTTGATATCTCAGTGCGTCTTTAACCATTTCTGTGACTTCCATGTCTATGTCCACGTTGTTGCCATCGTTTGTCAGAGATGTACTTTTTTGAGTTATCTGCTTAGCCGTTACTGTTTTTGGAAACGTTGGTCTGTGCTTTTCGTTTGTTGTTGTAAGTTTGAGTTTCATCTTCGATTCTTGGAGGTATTCTTCGAAAGCGATGTACTTTTTCTTGTACCCAGGCGTTTCAGCATTGGCTATGTTTTGGGCGTGTAACTCTTGCCTTTTCATCTGGACATCAAGTGCCGTTTTCAGCGTATCAAAATTCGAATTGAATATTCCCGCCATAAAGATACCTCCGTCAAATCGTAATACCACAGACTCTCCATACATTTATAGTATTCTACCATAACTTCTCAAATTCCTACAAGTTTTATTAAACGAAATCGTATATTGAATAGTCAAAATACGTATAAGGAGTTGTATTATAGAAGAGGGAACAAAAATAAATGGATAACTATATAACACTGGGAGGTGGTTCATGTGAAAAGGCTGTATCTGATTTTTTCGGTCGTGATCGTTGCACTTGTCATTTTCTCATGCGGTATAAAGATTCCAGAAAAGGCCCCTGAAAAGGTTAAATTGCAGTATACCAAACACTTAGAGTTTCCAATAACTACACTTGACTTCAAAATCAAAGACTTAGTAGACGATTTCGAGGGTCAGCTCGGTGCAGATATGACACTTGTAAAAACGGATCCTGTTGAGATTAAGTACGCAACTGAAGTTGTATTCAGCCCGGGCACTTTTTTGAAAGGCATCGAAAATGAGCTTCAGAATAAGCTCAGCGAATTTGGTGGAAGGTTTGATTTGAGTATCGATACAAACTACCTTGCCACGCAATTTCACGGCTCTATAGACCTTCCAGAATTGCAGCCAGTTGAACAAACTATAAGCAACCCAGAGATTGAAATTCCTGACCTTACAATCATTAGTGGTCAAGATCTGCCTGTGAGTTCTGGTCAGAACAATTTCAGCATTCCAACAAGTTTCTTGTCCACGTTGATTTTCGATGAAGCTAATTTAAAGAGTGTCGATGTGTATTTACAAATATCAAATGTCACTGCATCTAATCCTGTACTTATCGTCGATGGTGTTTCGTATTCAATAACCCTTGGAACGAAGACTTTATCAAATATCCTGCTGAAAAAATCTTCAAGCGTCATTCTAAGATTCAACTCAGCAAGCGCAGGAATAGCAAAAATAACCCTGGAATTTAGAAATCAAAAACTCAACTATTTCAAGAACCTTGATGCTTCGCAACTTGATGAAGAAAAGATATCTTTAGATATAAGTCAATCAATCTCTGTTGTTTCGGGAACATGGAAATTGGCACTTGATGGAAACGTAGGTATCCAAATTATAGTAGCAGGTTTCTCTGGAAATATAACTCAGACCTACACGGCAAAGTCTGGTTCATCAACGATAGGCTCCGGATCATCCTATTCCCTTAACGCATCAATTGCTCTTGATGAAACAAAGAAATTCACAGTGGGTGATGGTATACAGATTTCCGGAACGATTGAATTAACAGGAACAGTAAGTGCTGACTTCAGAATCGCTCCTAAAGTCAAATTCACTCCAAATGTTCAGGTTAAGAAAATAGAAGATTACCCAGTATCGTTAACAGTACCTCTACCAGAGAATGTAACTGCCCTGTCGTTTACCTCAGGCAGCGGATACATGCTTCTGAGTTTCGAAGGAATTAATATAACAGGTGTTTCTGGAACATTCGGCTCTAACGCTCTTGAAATGCTCTCCGGTCACATAAAAGTACCATTCGGTGGAATCTCTCTACCTGCTGTCCTTAATGCAAACATAAGCGGCGATGTAGGTTCTGGTGGGATTTTCTATTCATTATCTCTGCCGAATGACCAAAACATAATAATTGCCTCTGCTACAATATCTGGTGTAAGTGCTGATCCTGTGGTTATAAACCAACCTGTTCCGGCAGCTGTAAGTCAACTCGCAGACAGCGCAACAGCAACGATTATTGTTAAGTTGAATTATGATGTATCGAACATAACCGGCTTGAATTTAAATATTACTTCTAATTTCTTTGATGTTGGTAACGGCACGCATCCTTTATCTGGACCAGGAATAATAGAGCTTAAATCAGAAAACAAGAACTTTGATTTTTCGACTTTTACAAATTTCTCACTTACTTTGACACCTAACATTCCAAGTGCGATTACTGTGAACAACGTAAATATCCGTGACGGCGTAAGGCTCTCGATCGAACCTGTTCTTGAAAAATTTGAAATATCATCTGTTGATATAAAACCGCAGACTTATTCTGAGGATTTCGGAACAGTTGTTGACTTTGGCGATGTTTTCAGTGGAGATTTCGGGTTCTTGAAAGAACTTGATTTTGCATTAAATGCTTTACTTGGATTTGAGATCACTGAGTCAACGATTCCAGCAACGATGACTCTCTATATCTCAGGCGATCCTGTAAACCTAACAAAGGGAGAAACGGCAAATATTGGTGATATGATAAAACAACTTATAAAAGATGGAAGTGCTCTAGAGCTAAGCATAACTTTGCAAACTGGTTCAGGAGAACTTACGAAGGACAGTGAAATCAGAGCGTGGCTTGATTTAACTATCCCATTGCAAGCGAATACACCGAATACAGATGTAGTTATCAATGAAGGAACAATCGATTTGAGCACTCTCAATCAAGTGAAGGATATCGTTGAACTTGCTCAACTTAAATTCGGAACTTATTCGAACACGACAGGACTAAAAGCAAAACTGAAACTCGGAGATGATGTAACGATTACTTTGACAGATACTCAACCAACAATAGAATTAAATAAGGCACAAATAGAAACCTTGGCAGATACTGCCGTGCCATACAAGATAATGCTTCCTGCGAATTCTACAATCGCGTTAAATTACAACGGTCAACTCAACGTTGCGCCTTACTTATCTGTAGATTTGAAAGTCGCAACTGAAGTAAGCCTTAAATAAGGTAGGTGATTGCGATGAGAAAGAATATAAAGAATATCCTATTCTTAATCGTTCTAATTTCATGTGTTTCTATATTCTCAATGACAGTACAACCATTCGGGCTATTCGGTAATGCCGCACTGGTTAGGGAAGATTTTACAGCCTTGTTGAAACTCGTTCCATTTGTAGAGATTGAATTTGGGCAGAACATACTTACTTTAAGCAACATAAATGCCTTACTCAACGAGGAAGATTTTATAATCAATGAACAAACCCTTTCCGCGGCGCTCCAAGATGGTTTTAAGTTCGGCTTACCAGTCAGCCTTGGCGCTTACGTACACTTGAACCTTGGAGGGTTTAGAATCATACCTTACACAAGAATTGACGGAAATATATTCTTGAACATCCCCAAAACAATCCCACAATTACTTGTTGGTGATACAAACATTAATGAAACATATTCCGACAGCTTGAAAGGATTCCTTGTTGGAGATGTAATGACTAATGGCGGAGTTGCTATTGTTCTTGGAAGCATTTACGTTGCGGGAAATGTGTTCGCACCTGTATTCTACACTGATTACGACTTGACAAGGTTGGATGTCAGCTATACATCAACTGCAACGCCCGCTTACGCAGAATTCAATGCAGATGCACATATACGTGCTTACAGCAGGATACCACTCAACGATTTGATCAATCAAAACATCAACAACGTCATAGAACAATTGAGCAATGTTGATGATTACGGAATGTCCTTGGAATTCGGTTTTGGAACTCAAAACTTTGGCATAGCTGTTAGAAACATTGTTATAAGGCCTGCAAAAGCATACTACTCTGTAGACTTTAATGCAAACGCCAATTTTACGTACACAGCTGAAGGTACCGATGTGACTGCGGAGGCGACATACTCTACAACTGAGCCGATTGTTTCGCGGCTATTTGCACCGATCGAAATCAAACCTGAAATTCAAATAACGGGATACTTAAAAAATGATGGATTCATCATGTGGGGTATTATGGGCAGTTATTGGTTAGACGGAAAGTGGGCGGCAAAAGGGTATGCAGGTTTGAATTTAGCAATCGCAAGACTCTATTACATGCTCGGATTTAACCAAGTTTCGTATTCTCACACTATTGGTGTTAACGCGAATTTATTCTTCTTGAATGCTGACTTGAAATTGACTGCAACTTCAAATTCTCTGACACCTTCTGAAAATACGACTCCAGGTATTGGCTTCTCGCTAATGATATCAGCTGGGTTGTAGTCTTATGTAATAGTCAAAATGTCAACAAAGCGAGTACCTGCCAGTTAAGGCAGGTACTCTTTTTATTTGGTGGTATAATATACTTGAAAACTTATAAGTACTATGAAAGGATGTGATGGTTACGCCTATCAAAAAGCTCCCTGATGAAGTTGTATCAAAGATAGCAGCAGGAGAAGTTGTCGTCAATCCTGCATCTGTTGTTAAAGAATTGGTGGAAAACTCCATCGATGCTGGTGCAACACAGCTTGAAATCGTTATTAAGAATGGTGGAAAAACGTACATAAAGGTTTCTGACAATGGCAATGGAATGTCAAAAGACGATTTACTCCTCGCTGTTGAGCGATACACCACAAGCAAGATCTCAGATTTGGAAGATATCTACAACATCACAAGCTACGGTTTCAGAGGAGAGGCGTTAGCTTCAATAGGTGAGGTTTCGAGACTCGTAATTACAACTTCCGATGGGGAGAGTTCTCATAAGTTAGAGATGATAGGCGGGAAGGTTGTTAAGGTTTCAGAGACATTCAGAGAGAGAGGGACAACAGTTGAGGTATTCGACCTATTTTACAATATACCTGCAAGGCGAAAGTTTCTATCCTCTGAGCGTGTTGAGAAGAGAATGGTCACCGAGGTCGTTGAAAGGTTTTTGATAACAAAACCGTCCGTAGCTTTTCTTTTCAAAGATGAGGAAAGTGTCATCTACAACGCACCTTCATCTTCACTGGAAAGCAGATTCTCGCTAATTTTTCCGGAAGTTAAGGATTTCCAGACTATAGAAAATTTTGTACAAAACGACATCGAAATAAATGGTATCATCTCTTCCCCTCAGTTCTTTAGAAAGAACCGAACTGGGCAAGTATTTTTCGTCAACGGACGGTTTGTTCTGGATAACATGCTGCACCTTTCACTTGAGAGAGGCTATGGAGAGGCTTTGATAGAGGGAACTCATCCTTATGCGGTTATATTCATAAACCTTCCGCCAAAAGAAATCGATGTCAACATACATCCGCAAAAATTGCAGATTAAATTCTCAGATCCAAGAATCGTTTACGACACTTTGGCTCGATGTGTAAGAGAAAGGCTGAGAAGTGTCCAAGGATACCAGATATTTATAAGAAACGAAGAAGGTACAGAATGTACAGAGAAAACCTCTGACTTCTCTCAGGGAAATACTAATAATCTGATTTTCGAAAAGCAAACCGAAACATATCCAAAGTACTTTGAGAAAACCTTCGATATTCACGAACCAAATTCAAGAACTGTAAGCCAGAAAGACTTTGAAAGAAATTCAAGCTACAAAGGAAGCGAATTAAATAATCGAAAAGTCCTTGGAGCTGAGAATTACAAGAGTTCAACTCTTGAAAACATATTCCAGCCCGTTGTCAGCTCAAGCTTTGAAAATGTGAGTAATTTTACTATTGTGCGGAACAGGTATATAATCTTCGAAGATAGAGACGGCATAGTGATCATGGACTTTCACGCTGCACATGAAAGGATAATATACGAAGAACTGAAATCGAAAGACTTTGAACGTGTCCCACTTCTAATACCGGTTGAATTGAAGTTCGGTAAAAGCATGGTCTACACCTTAGATAGCCTTTCCAAAGATCTAAACGACAATGGATTTGAATTTGAAAAAGTAAGTAATGAAGACGGTGCAAAGATGATTGTCAAATCCGTTCCATCGGTAATAAAGCTTTCTCAAATTCAGGACGTGATTATGGAAGTCTTGGAAGAATACAGAGTACCATTTAACAAACCAAAGAGCCTCGCTCACGTGCTCGCTTCTAAAGCCTGTAAGAGTGCAGTGAAGACTGGCGACAATTTGAGTGAAGAAGAAGTCAAGGTCTTGGTAAAAACAGTGCTCGAGAAAAATCTCCTCACCTGCCCGCACGGAAGACCAATAATGATGAAAATCTCGTTCA
Organism: Fervidobacterium gondwanense DSM 13020; assembly: GCF_900143265.1. Taxonomy (NCBI): domain Bacteria; kingdom Thermotogati; phylum Thermotogota; class Thermotogae; order Thermotogales; family Fervidobacteriaceae; genus Fervidobacterium; species Fervidobacterium gondwanense. The sequence continues at coordinate 439,082 of NZ_FRDJ01000001.1, forward strand.
ATCAACTCGATTCTTATTTTGGTAGAAGATAGGTGATTTTTGTTTTTTTGACTTTTAATTTTAAACATGGTATAATTTATATATAGTTCGTATCACGAACTATTATAAATGTTTTTTATTGAAAAGGGGTGAGACTGTGTTGGAACTGTTTGATAAGCTCTTTGTTGAAGAGATTTTGGCAACGGTTATCAGATACGGCGGAGATTTCGCTGAAGTATTCGTAGAAGATAGGTATTCAACAAACATCGATTTGAAAAACGGAAAAGTCGAAAGTGCACAGACCGGTCGTATGTTCGGAGTTGGAATCAGGGGATTTCTTGGTGATAAGGCAATATACGCTTACACAAACGACATATCAAGAGAGAATATTCTGAACGTGGCAAAACGCGTCGGTGAAGCTCTCGGAGAGGTAAAGGTTAAGGATTTTTCTATTGATTTGAGAAAACAGGAACTAAGTAACAAGCATGTCGTTATTTTACAGCCAGAAGAAGTAAAGAAAGAAGCAAAGGTAGGGTATATGAAAAAAGCTTACGAAGCGGCGAAGAAGTATTCACCGATAATTGCACAAGTTGTCGTTCGCTACTGGGATTACAATCAGAACATCTTGGTTGCGAATACGGAAGGCGTTTACGTAACAGACAACAGAGTAAGAACAAGGCTAATGATAAACGCCGTCGCAATGAAAGACGGTCAGATGGAATCTGGTTTCTACGGACCGGGTGCTGGGATGGGACCGGAATTTTTGGAGAGAATAGATGTTGAGCAAGCAGGTGTGAGAGCCGCAAGGATAGCCGTTCGAATGGTCGATGCACAACCCGCACCGGCAGGCAAGATGACAGTTGTCATCTCAAACGAATTCGGTGGGGTTATATTCCACGAAGCAGTTGGACATGCTCTCGAGGCTTCGTCTGTTGCAAGAGGCATGTCGGTCTTTGCCGGAAAACTTGGCCAGCAGGTTGCAGCTGAATGTGTCAGCGCTGTTGACGACGCAACGATTCCTAATGCTTGGGGCAGTGCGAATATTGACGACGAGGGAACGCCGACTCAGAGAACTACACTCATTGAAAACGGCGTACTGAAAAGCTACATGATTGACAAGCTCGGTTCAAGAAGAATGGGTATGCCGTCAACGGGGAGCGGGAGAAGGCAAGATTACACATTTGCACCAACATCGAGAATGAGCAACACATTCATCCTTCCAGGAGATCACCATCCAGAAGAGATCATAGCATCCGTTGAATATGGTCTGTACGCAAAGACGATGGGTGGTGGCTCCGTGAACCCAGCAACGGGCGAATTCAACTTCGCAGTTAACGAAGGATACTTGATAGAGAATGGAAAGATTTCGAAACCAGTTAAAGGCGCAACGCTTATAGGGAAAGGATACGAGATAATTCAAAAGATAGAGATGGTAGGAAACGACGTGGCAAGAGGTCAAGGAATGTGCGGTTCTTACAGCGGCTCCATACCAGCAGACGTTGGGCAACCGACCATAAAGGTTAGGGAAATAATCGTTGGGGGGCGAAACGCATGACGTTCAACGAATTCAAAGATAAGATATTCGCACTTGCAAAGAAGAATAGCGTAGACGTGCAGATTAATTATTCAAAAAATAGAAATTTCCAAGTGAGATATCAAAACGGTACGATGGATCAATACACCGACGCAGGAAAGTTCAAGATTACTGTTCAAGTCTTAAAAGACGGAAAGCTCGGAACTTCGTACACTGAAACATTCGATGCACCGGAAAAGGTTTTCGAAGACGCACTTGAGAACATTTCGATAGTCGACAGTGAAGATACTGAATACTTCTACGATGGCTCCGGAAAGTATCCAGACATAAAACCATACGATGGGGCATTCGAAAACCTTCCTGTCAAACAGAGGCTTTCATACGTTGAAAGAGCACATGAAGAAGTAAGAAAAAGCCCAGAAATACTAAACGACATGGCTGTTTACGGAGATCAGATGAGCGAAGTGAAACTCGTAAACACACTTGGACTCGATTTGTCACATACGTACGGCGGAGGTTTCATGTATGCTATGGCTGTAGCAAAAGATGCATCGCCACGTTCGGCAGTAGAGTTCGCACTGAGTAAAAGACCAGAAGAAATTGATCCAGTACATGTCGGAAGAAAAGCACGAGAAGAGGCACTTGCACTCGTTGGCTCAAAGTCAGTCAAGAGCGGTAAGTACCGCGTTATCCTGAGAAATGATGTATTTTCAGATATTTTGTCGTTACTAATCTCCATGGTCAGCGCAGAAAACGCGCAGAAGAATCTCTCACCACTCAAAGGAAAGCTTAACGAAGTGATAGCAAGTGAAAACTTCACTGTAAAGGATTTACCATACCATCCGCTGAGTATCAATTACACTCCGTTTGATTCCCAAGGAGTGCCGACAAGAGAAAAGGTTGTAATAGATAGAGGAACTTTCAAGACTTTTCTGCACAACTTGAAGACAGCGAAGAAGGATGGCGTTGAGCCAACTGGAAATGCCGTTGGTTCTTCTATCCAGCCTATAAACCTTTGTGTCGAACCCGGAAATCTTGATTTCAACGGCCTGCTGGAAAGACTCTCGGATGGTCTTGTGATAATCGAAGTGGAAGGCATGCACTCAGGTGCAAATCCAATCTCAGGTAATTTCTCGCTCGGTGCAAAGGCGTTCAGAGTTGAGAATGGAAAAATTACCCACGGTGTTGAGCAGATTACAATTTCTGGCAATTTCTTAGAAATGCTTAATAAGATAGAAGCAGTCGGTAATGATCTTAGAGCCTTTATGGGAATAGTAACGCCATCTGTTTTGATAAGCGAACTTGATATAGCCGGAAACGTGTGATTAGTCGATAAATGGATGTAATAAATCAGAAGAGGGCATGAGAACCGCCCTCTTCTATTATTTTATTAATTATTAATAAGAATAAGAACGGCGGTGTTTTAGACACCGCCGTTTCTTATCCGTCAATAGCGTATTACTTCACTTTGAATATCCAAATGTCGCTGCCGCCTAAGTTGGTGCCTACATCGATGTTCTTGGAGAATGTTGTACCAAGAACAATAACTGAACCATCTTCGTCTATGAACACATCATATGCATAATCAGATAGGCTTCCTCCATATGTCTTAGACCATCTCAGATTTCCTTCATTGTCTATGTCGATCAACCAAGCGTCCGCCGCTCCTTTTGTACCATCTAACTTCGACACTGTGTAACCAACTACTATGAATCCTCCATCTTCAAATTCTGCAGCAGAATATGCTATATCTTCGTCCTGACCGCCTAACGTCTTTATCCAGAGAATTTCACCTGCTGGGTTGACTTTTGCAATCAGAACGTCCCAGTATCCTTCGTTTTTCTGCACATCTCCATCAACTGATGTTGTGTAACCTACGAGCAAGAAGTTTCCATCTCTTGTTGGAAGCAACTTAGCGATCTCATCTTGATCAGTTCCTCCATATGCTTTGTTAACTGTAATCTCTTTGAAGTCCTTAGTCACTTTGAATATCCAAATATCTGAACTGCCGTGGTTGTATGGGATGTTACCTTCAAGTGAGTATGTCACATTTGCAATCAGGTAACCATCCTCAAGTTCAACAGCATCAACAGCTTTATCTCTGTCAAGACCTCCAAATGTCTTACTTGCAAGTATGTTACCTTGTCCATCAAGTTTCAGCAACCAGCTGTCCCAAGTACCGATGTTACCTCCAGTGTCACCGTTTACAGAGTTTGTTGTACCTACGACAAGCAAGCCATTATCAGATGTTGGTATAACTTTTGACGCAATATCGTTACCCGTACCGCCGTATAATTTTATCCACTTCGTTTTACCTTCTTTATCAAGCTTTGCAACCAAGTAGTCCCAACCACCCTTGTTGACATTGCCCGCCACTTCTTTCGAGAGTGTATAACCGAGCACTACATAGCCATCAGCTGTCTCTTTGATATCTGCTGCTTCATCCCAACCTTTGCCGCCGAGCAATTTAATCCACTCTACTTTTAAATCTTTTGTAAGCTTTGCAACCAATATGTCAGATTCTCCCATGAATCCTGGTACGCTATCAGATTGAGTGTTTCCAACAACTATATATCCGCCGTCGGAGGTTCTCAAAAGCTTTCTTCCAGTGTCTTGTGCCTTTCCGCCTATGCTGAGCTGTTTTTGCACAGTTGGGAGCTTAGTCCTGAATGTGAAGATATCGCTTTCTATTTGTCCAAACTCGTTACCAGCAACAATCTGCCACCTGTATTCTGTTCCGAAATGCAATTGTGGTAATGCGTATTCGTTGCTTTCAAATCTTCCAACAAGCTCAAGTGTGGTTGTACCAAAGTAGAGGTTGAAATCTTTTGCCCTTTCGCTTTCCCACTTGAGCGTTACGTCAACAGGAACTTCTTGCGCACCGTTTTCTGGATAGATAGCTTTTGGCTTTTCTGGGATCTGACCTGTTGTGAATTTCCAAACTGGTCCTTCGCTTTGACCAAATCGGTTCTTTGCAACGACTTTCCAGTAATACGTGGTTCCGAACAACAGATCAGTTATTTCAACTGCACTTTCTTTGAGGTCAGTTTGGAAGAGTTCCAGCATATCCTCTGTAAATCCAACGTATATGTCGTATGCCTCTGCTTTTGCACTTTCCCACTTCAGAACAAGTTTGTTAAATTGATCAACAGCACCATCTTCTGGGTCAGGATTGAATGGTACTGCTGGGACGTTACCTACCGTGAATTTGACGACCGGGCTTTCAGCTTCACCAAATCTGTTCTTTCCGACAACCTTCCAGTAGTAAGTTGTGCCAAGTTCTAAATCTTTCAACGCAAATACGTTCTCGGTGATATTTTCAGCTACCAATTCCAACGCTTCCGGTGATTTTCCTACATAAACATCATAAACATCTGCACATTCGAATTCCCAAGAAAGCTCCAGATCTTTCCAAACATCCTCTTCGCCATCCGATGGATATAGTATGTTCAAGAATTCCGGTGCTTTTCCTGTTTTAAACATTTCAACGTTGCTTTCACTTGCTCCGAAGTCATTCTTGGCAACAACTTTCCAGAAGTAAGTTGTATCCTGTGGCAATTCATACGGTAATGTGAATTCAGATTCTGTTGTAGTCGCTATAAGTTCAAGATTTTCATAGTCTTCACCAAAATACAGTTCATACTCGTTCGCATCTTCACTGGACCATCTGAACGTTGGTTGTATCCAAACTTTCTCACCAGTTGGTTCAATAAGCTCAGGTTTTGTTGGCACATCACCTGTTGAGAATATCCACACAGGACCTTCCGTTTCTCCATAAGCGTTCTTTGCAACCACTTTCCAATAATAAACAGTCCCGAGTTCGAGCTTTTCGGTATCATACATCGGTTCTTCAACGGTTGCAACAAGCTGTAATTCTTCAGGTGATTTTCCAAAGTACACATCAAACTCTGCTGCCTTTTCCGACTGCCACATGAGTCTTGGCTCGATCCATACTTTTTGAGCACCATCGTATGGGACTGGTTCATCTGGAATCGTTGGAGCATCACCTATTCTGAACTTGAAGACCTTGCTTTCAGTTTCACCGAATGCGTTCTTTGCAACTATCTTCCATTCGTAAGTCGTCGATGGTTTGAGTTTTTCGAGTTCATACTTGTTATCAAAGTAGTTTTTCTCAAGAATCTCTAAATTTCCTTCTTCGCCAAAATAGATATCGTAAAGCTTTGCTCTCTTGCTTTGCCAAGTCAAAGTGATGTTTGGAAGGACATCCACAGCTCCATCTTCTGGTTCAATCTCTCCAATCTCTCCCGGTATGAATTCAGTGTTTTGGAAATCGATAAGGGCATTTACGAGAACACCACCTGTGCCAATTAGTACGTTTAGAGGTATGTTAGCAAGCGATATCCTGTCCCTTACAACCTCAACGGCGTCTTTTCTACCGTATGCAACGATGCGTTCGTCCTTATTGTCAACCATACCAAGTACTTTGACTATAACGTTGTACTTGCCAGCTTTAAGTTTTGCGATAAGGCCTGTTGCTTGACCTGTTTCCCTATCATAGTTCAATTCATACGGTCCTTCAACCACATCCTGGTTGAAAATCTCAACCGTAGCCCGAGTTATCCATATGCCATTTTCAAGTAAGGCTTTATCGAGTTCTGAAAGTCCAAGAGAGTACTCCTCGTATTCACCAGGAGGTAGGATTGGCTCGACTATCGGAGCATACTTTTGCAGTATGTTCTGAAGCGCTTCGTTTAAATCAACGTTTGGATTTTCAAGAAGAGCTTTGAGTTCGTAGTACAACTTTGCAAGCGGTGTAGTTTGGGTGACCTGTGCGATTGAGAGAACTGAAACAAGAACAATAACTACCATGAACAGAAGTTTCCTCATATACTTCCCCCCTTTTGGATATTGAGTTTTTAGGAACTTATAAGCTGAAATGATTATACACCTTCTATATTATAACACCAAATATTTGAATCATTGCAACAATTTTTTATTTTTTCCTGAGTTAGACAATTTTCATAAAAACTCGGAGAAGAACTCAAGTATAAAATTTGAAGAAGATTTTTACAACGATAGCCGAGAACAGGTGTGATAAAATACAAAATTTCAATTTATGAATGTAAATATTTACGCAATAGAATATTGACGTATGCCCTTATGGGCAGATTATCTAAATAGGAGGGGTCGGTATGAAAAGGTTTTTCATAGCGGTTTTGGTGATTGTTGTCTTTGCTACAGCACTTTTTGCGGATGTGGTCTACAAAAGGGATGAAACTCTTTACGCTGGCGGTGGTATGTGGTCACCACCATCAAACTGGAACCCAATCACGCCATGGAATGCAGTAACAGGTACCGTTGGCTTGATCTATGAAACTCTTTTCGGTTATAACCCACTGACTGACGAGCTTATTCCGTGGCTTGCTGAGAGCGGAAAGTGGACATCGAAGAACACATACGAGCTCAAATTGAGAAAAGGAGTCACCTGGACCGATGGTACTCCATTTACCGCAAGAGATGTAAAGTTTACATTTGAGCTTGCAAAGAACATTCCAGAAGTGTCTTACAGCCCACTTTGGACTTGGATTGCAAAGATCGATACTCCAGACGACTACACCGTTGTATTTACATTCTCAACGCCAAGATACCACGAATGGGCATGGCAACTCTATCAGCTCCCGATAATCCCACAACACATTTGGTCAAAAAAGTCTAAGGACGATGTTTTATCAGGAGCGAATGAAAAACCAGTTGGAACAGGTCCGTATATAGCAGAAACCTGGGCAGACGACAGGATGGTGTACTTAAGAAATGAAAATTGGTGGGGGAATAAAGTGTACGGTCAACCAAAGCCGAAAAGAATTGTCTACTTGAGAGTTTTAAGCAACAATGTCGCCCTCGGAATGATAATGAAAGGCGAACTTGACATATCGAACTTCTTCCTACCAGGAGTTCCAACACTGAAGAAAACATATTCCGACATACACACGTGGTTTGAAAAAGAGCCATACATGCTTTCTGACAACACAGCATATCTGTTCATCAACACAACAAAGAAACCTCTCAACGATCCAAACCTCAGGCGAGCACTGGCATTTGCTATCGACCCATCGGTTATAGCAAAGACGGTTTTTGAAGGACAAGTTCTGCCAAGCAACTCCGTTGGTTTCCTTCCAATAAAGGGTTGGATGAAATACTACCCAGAGAACGCAGTGAAACAACTCGGGTTCAAGTACGATCCAAAGACAGCGAGAGATCTGCTTGACAAGGCTGGATATAAAGACGTGAACAAAGATGGATACAGAGAAGCACCGGATGGTAGCAAGTTCAAGATATCGATTATCGTTCCATTCGGCTGGACTGACTGGATGGAATCTATAAAGATCATAGCATCACAACTTAGAGCTGTTGGCATCAACGCAGAAGCACAGTTCCCGGATTACAGCAAGTACTGGGAAGATTTGACGGCTGGAAAGTTCGACATGGCTATCAACAACTTCAGTTCGCAGATGAGCGTTTCACCTTGGACAATGTTCAACTGGCTATTCAACTCGAATATCGATGAATACATGTACAACGGTAACTTCGGAAGGTACAAGAACCAAAAATTGTTTGACTTAATCACTCAACTTAATTCAACACCGATGGAAGATATCGCTGCAAACAAGAAAGTTGTCGAACAGATTGCTGAAATCTTCTTGAAAGAAATGCCTGCAATTCCACTCTGGTACAACGGTATGTGGTTCCAGGCAAGTACACAAGTTTGGAAAAACTGGCCAAGCGAAAAGTCACCGTACGCATATCCAGTCACATGGGGCGGAAGATGGCAGACTGGCGGAGTGCTGATGCTTATTGGAATAACGAATAAATAAGATCGTTGGGCTGAGGTGTGTTTGATGAAAAAATACCTTAGGACAAAAATCTTAGTCTACATACTTACTTTCATATTTGCTGTAACTATAGATTGGTTGATTCCCAGGCTCATGCCTGGGAATCCCATCCTTGTCTTAGTCTCAAGATTCTCAGGGCTTCCGGAGTCCGCAAGAGTCATGTACAGCTATTTAACAAAAGCATTTGGTCTTGACTTGCCAATGTGGAAGCAATACATAAACTTCTGGATAGCATTCTTTAAAGGAGACCTCGGCATAAGTATATACCTTTATCCGAAACCTGTCTTGGATGTTCTAAAGAGCGCTCTTCCATATTCATTGGGCGTGCTCTTGCCAGCGATTATTCTTAGCTGGATCGTTGGAAATTCTCTCGGCGCTATTGCGGCACGCAGAAAGAGATTAGACTCGATTATGCTACCAATTATGTACTTCATCACTGGGGCACCATACTTGTGGTTGGGTATATTGCTTGCCTATTATCTCGGTGTTGTCTTAAGGTGGTTCCCAATTGCTGGTGCTTACAGCTATGCTTTGAGACCTCATTGGTCGTGGCTATTTGTAAGCGATTTTCTGAAGCATTGGATATTACCATTCTTGTCTCTTTTCATCATCCAACTCGGCGGTTGGGCAATTGGGATGCGGAACATGGTCATATACGAACTTGAACACAATTACGTGAGATATCTTGAAACATTGGGTGTGAAGAGAAAACTAATACGAAAATATGCGTTCAGAAACGCCATATTGCCACAAGTCACCGGATTGGCATTGCAACTGGGTACAATTATAGCTGGCCAGGTGACAACCGAAGTTGTCTTTTCTTATCCAGGAATTGGATACATCCTTACTCAAGCAATCTTGAACCAAGATTACTTCCTGATTCAAGGTTGTTTCTTGTTCATCATTATAGGTGTTCTTGTTGCGAACTTCACGGTTGATTTCGTTTACATCGCACTCGACCCAAGAATTAGGTATTCGTACGGTGGTGAGGTATAATGGGAGAAATAATGTTCTTTGCGTTCAGAAATAGAAAACTTCGAGCAGGACTTTCCATCGTTCTTTTCTTTTTAGTATTAGCACTCATCGGTCCATACATATCAAAATACAAAGATCCCTTAGAATATGTAGGGGCTGGTTATCAGCCACCAAGCAAAGATTACTGGCTCGGAACAACGACTTTTGGTCAGGATGTGTTCACTCAGCTTGTGTTTGGACTCCGTTCGTCTTTCTTTGTTGGATTGTTAGGCGGAGGGCTTGCCACACTGATAGGGCTTATTATCGGTTTCTTCGCCGGATACGAGGGTGGATGGATAGACGAGTTGTTGATGATGCTCACGAACATTTTGTTGGTCGTACCAACGTTGGCTTTGCTCATAATCATAGCGGCTTACTTGCCTTACAGAGGCGTTTTTATACAGAGCATCATAATCGGCTTCACAGCATGGCCTTGGACAGCCAGAGCGGTAAGGGCACAGACGCTTTCTCTAAAAGCGAGAGAATTCGTCAACTTAGCTCGAATAAGTGGCCGGAGCCATTTGAAGATAATCATGTACGAGATCATGCCAAACATGTTGTCTTACGTTTTCATGGTCTTTATCCTTCAATTTGGTGGTGCTATTCTGGCAGCTGTTGGTCTTGATTTCATTGGTCTTGGACCAACAAAAGGAATATCCGTCGGCTTGATGCTCCAGAATGCTGTGCTTTGGAACGCGATTCAGCTCGGAATGTGGTGGTGGGCAATACCACCGGGATTAGTCATAACACTCATCGTTGGTGCACTGTACTTCATGAACGTAGGGCTCGACGAGGTCTTCAATCCAAAACTTAGAGAGATGTAGCTTATGGATAATTGGAAAAAGGAGCCGTGATAATAGATGCTTGAAGTAAAGAATTTGAAAGTTTATTATAGAACCCTTAGAGGTTACGTGAAGGCTGTTGACGATGTTACTTTCCATGTTGCAGATAATGAACTCCTCGGACTTGCAGGTGAATCCGGCTGCGGGAAGTCAACTCTTGGAAATGGATTGATACTTCTTAAACCTCCTATGAATTACTTTGGTGGCGATGTATTGCTCGATGGTGAGAGGCTTCCAATAGAGAATTTCGAAGAGATGAACAAGTATAGGTATCATAAAATATCAATCATACCGCAGTACGCGATGGATGCGTTAAATCCAACAAGAAAGATAGGTGTTTACATTCGAGAAGTTCTACAAAGCAAAGGGATCGATCCAGAGAGTATCATGGATAGATTAATTGAAAGGCTCAAATACGTTAATCTCTCAGAGAGAGTATTGAAGATGTACCCAATTGAACTATCTGGAGGTATGAAACAAAGATTAGTCATGGTGATTTCTACCTTGCTCAATCCTTCACTCCTGATAGCAGATGAAATCACATCAGCGTTGGATGTCTCATCTCAAAAGGCAGTTTGCTTGATGATCAAGGGTTTTAAAGAAGCAGGGATTGTCAAATCATTGATATTCGTAACTCACGACTTATCTGTGCTCTACCAAATTGCTGATAGGATAATGATCATGTACGCCGGAAAAGTTGCAGAGATAGGCACAACTAAGCAATTGATTGAGAACCCCGTGCACCCATACACTAAGTTGCTCCTTTCATCGTTACCAGAAGTTGGCATTAGGTATACCGAAAAGCTGCTTTCTGGAATTCCCGGACAACCTCCTCATCTTCTGAATCCGCCACAAGGATGCAGGTTCAAAGATAGGTGTCCACTTCGAGGAAAAGAGTGTGATGAAGAACCACCGTTAGTTCAGGTTGAAGAAGGACACGTCGCTTACTGCTGGAAGGTGAAGTCCAATGCTTGAAGTCAAAAATCTCACAAAAGCATATTCTGTCGGTTCTTTCGGGAAAGAGAAATTCTACGCTGTTGATAATGTTAGCTTTACAATATCAGACAATGAAATCTTGTCTTTAATAGGCGAGAGTGGGAGCGGAAAAACGACTATTGGAAAGCTCATTCTTAGGCTTTTAAAACCCACGAGTGGTACCATACTTTACAACGGAATAGACATCGCTTCATTTAAGAACTTAAAGGAATACTACAAACATGTGCAGGGTGTCTTCCAAGACCCGTTCAGCTCTTATAATCCTATATTTAAGATAGACCGTGTTTTCGATATGATACGGGAAGAGTTCTATCCTTCTGTGAACGGCACAGAGTGGTTAGAAAGAGTGAAGAGCGTGATTGAAGATATCGGACTTAACCCAAAGGAGATCCTCGGAAAATTCCCACACCAACTGAGCGGTGGGCAACTCCAAAGACTTCTTATAGCAAGGGCTTTACTTATGGATACCAAGTTTTTGGTTGCGGATGAAATCATAAGCATGTTGGACGCTTCAACAAGGATAGATGTTCTGAATACGTTAATAAAACTCAAAGAAAAAGGACTCTCAGTTCTATTTATAACACATGACCTTTCTCTTGGATATTATACAAGTGATAAGACGATCATCCTTTACCGAGGATCAATCATGGAAGTTGGCGATACAGTAAAAGTTTTCAACAACCCACTCCATCCATATACAAAGATGCTGCTCAACTCAGTGCCGACAGTTCACAAAAAGTGGGAAAAAGACACCATAGCCCTCGAAGGAAAGAACGTACCAGCGGGTTTTTGTAAATTCTACGACAGATGCCCATTTGGAGATTCAATGTGCAAGAACGTGGAACTAGGAGAAGTTGAATCAAATCACAGTGTTGCCTGCGTGAGAGCAACAAAATAAATCTTTGATTCTGAAGTAGGAGGGATTTATATGTTTCCAAAAGACTTTATGTTCGGAGCTTCGCTTTCAGGTTTTCAGTTCGAGATGGGAAATCCAAACGATCCAAAGGAAGTTGATCCAAACACTGACTGGTTTGTCTGGGTGAGAGAACCAGAAAACCTTGTCAATGGAATAGTGAGCGGGGATCTACCAGAATACGGCGCTGGGTACTGGAAAAACTACGAGAAGGTTCACCAACTTGCAGTCGATTTCGGCATGGACACTCTTAGGATAGGCATTGAATGGTCGAGGGTTTTTCCAACATCGACAAGAGAAGTACCGACAGGCGACGGAATGCTTGAAGCGTTAGACAAGATAGCAAACAAGGAAGCAGTTGAGCATTACAGGAAGATTATGGAAGATATGAAATCTAAAGGGTTAAAGGTTTTCGTGAACCTCAACCATTTCACGTTACCTTTATGGATACATGATCCAATATCTGTGCACAAAGGCATTCCAACAGACAAACTTGGGTGGGTTAGCGACGATACTCCTATTGAATTTGCAAAGTACGCAGAATACATAGCTTGGAAATTCTCGGATATTGTTGACTATTGGTCAAGCATGAACGAACCGCACGTCGTTGCTCAGCTTGGCTATTTCCAAATACTTGCGGGATTCCCGCCAAGTTATTTCAGACCAGAGTGGTACATCAAAAGTCTTGTAAACGAAGCAAAAGCACACAATTTAGCTTACGATGCAATTAAGAAATACACCAGCAGACCTGTCGGAATTATTTATTCTTTCATCTGGTACGATACAGTAAATCCTCAAGACAGGGACATATTCGAAAATGCAATGTGGTTAACAAATTGGTACTATATAGACATGGTGAAAGACAAAGCAGACTACATAGGAATCAACTACTATACAAGGTCTTTAATCGATAGGCTTCCAGCTTCCGGAATGAAATTCGGTGATTTTGAGTTGAACTGGTATCCACTCCGTGGATACGGGTACGCTTGTCCAGAAGGCGGCATGTCGCTGTCTGGTAGGCCAGCAAGTGAATTTGGTTGGGAAGTTTATCCGGAGGGATTGTACAATTTAATCAAGGCTATATATGAAAGATACAAGAAGATTATCATCGTTACGGAAAATGGCATAGCTGATGAAAAGGATAAGTACAGATCGCACTATCTCATATCACACCTTTACGCTGTCGAAAAGGCTATGAACGAGGGTGCCAATGTGATAGGTTACCTACACTGGTCAATAGTTGATAACTACGAGTGGGCAAAGGGTTACAGCAAGAGATTTGGGCTCGCATACACAGATTTGGAAAAGAAAATATACGTACCGAGGCCATCGATGTACATATTCAGAGAAATCGCAAAAACAAAGAGCATAGAACAGTTCAAAGATTATGATCCATACAAACTTATGAAATTCTGAGCATAGAAGGTGTGTAGGAGTGCCAAATATTCACGATGTCGCAAAACTTGCAGGCGTCTCAATCGCAACTGTTTCGAGAGTGATCAATGGAGCTGAGAAGGTAAGCGAAGAGACGAGAAGAAAAGTAATCTCAGCAATTAAACAACTTGGATACAAACCGATGCCTTCCTTGAGGAAGGCATCGGAATTGCTTTACAACATTGGAGTGCTTGTACCAAGCCTTAAAGGATACCACTACACCGAGATTCTTATGGGAATAGAAGAGTTCGCAAACAAACACGATTTTGAGGTGATGGTGTCAGTTCCCAAACTCATCCCGGAAGAAGAAAAACATGTGCTTGACCAATATTTCAAAAGGAAAATAGATGGGATAATTCTTTGCGAACTGATGGGTGGAGTTAATTTTATCAAACCGTTTATAAAAAGCGGAATACCAATAGTTGTATTAGACTATGACATCGAAGAAATTCTTTGCGATTCGGTCAACATAGACAACTTCTCTGGTGCTATGTCCGCTCTTAAGTATCTATATTCGAATGGTCACAGAAAAATTTTGTACTTGAGAGGTCCCAAGTACTCACCTGCTGCGGTGAATAGAGAAAAGGCAGTAAGGAAATTTCAAGATAAACATAAGGATGTTGAAATCTTTCTGAGTGAAAATGAGGGATATAACCCAGAAGACGGGTACTTTGCAATCGTAAATCATCTGAAAAAACACGGTCTGAACTTCACAGCTGTCTTCGCAATCAATGATTGGGCTGCAATCGGTACGATGAGAGCCTTAAGAGAAGCTGGTCTGTCTATCCCAGAAGATGTATCGGTTATCGGTTACGATAACGCACCTTATTCTGAATTTCTCTATCCACCTTTGACAACAATCCACCAGCCAAGGTGGGAAATGGGTCAGACTGCTGCACAGTTGATAATAGAGAGGATTACAAAAACCGGTCCAAAGATTCCCAGAAATGTTATTTTACCAACAAAGTTGATAGAGAGAGCTTCTGTGAAAAAGATAGGAGCATAAATAGGTGTAAAGAGGTGTTCTCCATGCGGTTCAGAAAGAATTTCGCAGTTCTCATGTTAATCGTTTTGATTTCAACGCTGTTTCTATCAACTCAGTGTAAAGGTAACATAAAGAACGTAGAAAGCAAAAAGGAAGGGGAGACAGTTCACGTGTCAAAGTCTGCGTTTGATTACAACAAAATGATTGGGAGAGGCATAAATATGGGGAACGCGCTTGAAGCCCCATTTGAGGGAGCTTGGGGTGTAACAATTGAAGATGAGTACTTCAAATTAATAAAAGAACGCGGTTTTGATTCTGTGAGAATACCTGTCAGGTGGTCAGCACATGTTTCAGAAGAGCCACCTTACAAAATCAACGAAGATTTTCTAAATAGAGTGAAGCACGTTGTCGATGAAGCACTGAAGAATAACTTAACGGTAATTATTAACACTCATCACTTCGAAGAGCTGTATGCTGATCCGGACAAGAACGGTCCTATATTGATTGAAATATGGCGTCAGGTCGCAGAGTTTTTCAAAGATTATCCTGATAATCTGTTTTTCGAGATTTACAACGAACCTGCTCAAAATTTGACAGCGGAAAAATGGAACGAACTCTACCCAAAGGTTCTCGAAGTAATTAGAAAGACAAATCCTACAAGGATAGTAATAATCGACGTTCCAAACTGGGCTCATTACAGCGCTATAAGATCACTAAAACTTGTTGATGACAAGAATATAATCGTGTCGTTCCATTATTATGAACCCTTCAACTTCACCCATCAAGGTGCCGAATGGGTTACGCCAAGGCTCCCAGTTGGCGTTGAATGGAAAGGTGAAGAATGGGAAGTGAATACCATAAGAAACCATTTCAAATATGTAAGCGACTGGGCAAAGAAGAACAATGTTCCAGTTTTTCTTGGAGAATTCGGTGCTTATTCAAAAGCAGACATGAACTCAAGAGTGAGATGGACTGAAACTGTGAGAAAAATAGCTGAAGAATTCGGATTTTCTTATGCATATTGGGAATTCTGCGCAGGGTTTGGTATCTATGATCGCTGGTCGCAGAAATGGATCGAACCGCTCGCAACTTCTGTTGTTGGGAGGTAAAATACACAGACACTTCAAGGAGGGAAAAAGAGTGAAGATTATTGCACAGTCTCTACCAAACATTCCATGGGAAGACAGACCCTCAGGCTCAAGTGAACTGCTTTGGAGATATTCTAAAAACCCTATAATCAAACGTGACGAGGCAAAAGGTTCTAACAGTATATTCAACAGTGCAGTTGTGCCGTTTAATGAAAAATTTGCAGGTGTCTTCCGCGTAGACGATAGGCAAAGGCGGATGAACATAAGAAGGGGATTCAGCGAAGACGGAATAAATTGGAAGATAGATGATGAACCCATTAATTTTATCCAAGAAACGAAAGATCCTGTCGAGAGCGAGTACAAATACGATCCTCGGGTCGTATTCATAGAAGATAGATACTGGATCACTTGGTGCAATGGATACCATGGTCCTACGATAGGTGTGGGCTATACTTACGACTTTGAGAAATTTTACCAAATCGAGAACGCATTTTTACCGTTCAACAGAAACGGTGTTCTGTTTCCAAGAAAGATCAATGGTAAATATGCTATGCTCAGCAGACCTTCTGATAATGGACATACACCTTTTGGTGATATCTTTTACAGTGAGAGTCCGGACATGGTCCATTGGGGTGTGCACAGATACGTTATGGGTGCCGGCTACACACCATGGCAGTCTTTAAAAATAGGTGCGGGACCTGTACCGATTGAAACTGAAGAAGGATGGCTACTTTTCTATCACGGTGTTCTTTTGTCATGCAATGGTTATGTATACAGCTTTGGTGCGGCCTTGCTGGACTTAGATAAACCATGGAAGGTTATAAAACGCTCGAAAGAATACTTGTTGTCACCTCAGATGAACTATGAATGCGTTGGAGATGTGCCGAATGTCGTATTTCCAGTCGCAGCGTTGGTTGACGGAAGCACAGGCAAGCTTGCAATTTATTATGGCGGAGCAGATACAGTCGTTGCTTTGGCGTTTGGATACGTCCAAGAAATAGTTGACTGGTTAAAATATGAAAACTGAAACCACTCTACCCTTCCTTTCCATATAGATCTTCATTCATTGAACTTGAACAAAAAGTGGCGGTTACAACCGCCACTTTATTTTTCTCAATTGTTATTGCGATTACATATACTTATCCAAGAGCCCTCGGGTCGAACGCATCTCTCAAACCATCACCGATGAAGTTAAACGCAAGAACGACTATGAAGATGAATGCGCCAGGAATCAATAGCCATGGGGCTTTTTCGAGTATGTAAACATCCTGAGCTGCTGTCAACATGTTACCCCACGAAGCGGATGGTTCTCTTATACCCAAGCCAAGGTACGAAAGACCAGCTTCACCAAGGATGTATCCAGGAATCGACAGCGTTGAACTAACGATAATGTACGTCGCAAGGTTTGGAATTATATGACGCCACATTATCCTTGTGTCTGGGAAGCCGAGCGCGATTGCAGCTTCAACGTATTCCCTTTGTCTTTCAGCCAAAATCTGACCGCGTATAATCCTTGCTCTTCCGGGCCAACCGAGGAACGCGAGTATAAAGATCAAAAGCATGTAAGTTTGTGAACTCGGCAAGTCAACTGGCAACACCGCCCTAAGTAAGAGCAATAGGTAGAATCCTGGAATAGCCATAAGAATTTCACAGAACCTCATTATGACTTCGTCTACAACCCCGCCATAGTATCCAGCGAGCGCCCCGAAGAAGAGAGAGAGTATAAGTGTCACGAAAAGACCTATGAAACCTATTGTCAGCGATATTCTCGATGCAAAGATAATTCGGCTCCAAACATCCCTACCGAACCTATCAGCACCGAAGATGTTTAAAGACACGTACTGATTGTTATCGTAATTGTCCACTCCGAAGAGGTGATAGTGCAATGGTATTACCCAGAAAAGATACCCGACTCGTTCTGGATCAGTCTTATCAGGTCCCCATGATCTTATGAACCATTTTACTGGATAGAACTTGTAATCGTAAGACACAATCTGAGCTTCGTCTAAAGAAATCTCATATTCATTGAAGTCAGTATCGTAATATTTGATACCAACAAGTTCTTGCTCCAGCTTGACGGCTGTAAGTCTCTCCATAGCTTCTTGCTCGCTCATGGCAAAGAAACCAACCTTCCATCCTTCGTTCTGCGCCACAAATGACCTTGCAGTTCTTGAAGTTGTAACTCGTTCATTGCGGCCCTTTTCAAGAATCGCGTTATCAACACCAAAAACAAGAGCTTCGACATCCTCTGTGGAGTCGTTGTACTGCACCCACTGACCATCTATTTGCGCGTAGCTGATAGTTCTCACAACAAGTTTTATTCCTTCAGCAAGGACAAATTTATCGTCCAGTTTTCTACCTTTTGGCAGATACTTTGGCACAATCGTACCATCTTCTTTTTGTTCAACTACATGCTTGTCGATGATCGCAATCTCTCTCCCGTCGTTCAGCTTTACCTTAATTCTGCTTGGGAAGAGCATAGATCTGAAATTCTGGCTGTAGTCAAGCTTGTCTATGTAACTAACTTCTGGGAGCACATATGGTGCTAAAGTCGTTTTTAAATCTTCTACTTTGTATTTCATCATCACAGTCGTTGGTTTTTTCAATGAATGGTTGAGATTTTGAGTAAATGGATTATATGGGGCCAAGAAATCAGCAAAAATCATTGCGATGTACATTACAATCAATACCCACATACCGAACATGGCAAGCTTATTTTTCTTAAATGCACGCCACATCAGTTGCCCGCGTGTCAAAAATACCTCTTCGAAATCAACACTCTCAGGAGCGCCAGAAGCAGGTGCCTGGTGTTCTACACTTTCATTTTGATTGAGCTTTTTCTTATCTTCAGCCATATCTCTGAGCCTCCTTACTCGTACCTGATTCGCGGGTCAACCGCTGCCAAGAGAATGTCACCGACTAAGTTACCAAGGACAAGCAGTATAGTCCCGATAACCGTACTTGCCATAACAACATAGTAGTCCTTTTGGAGAAGAGCCTGATATGTTAACCTGCCAAGACCTGGCCAAGAGAATATAGTTTCGGTAATAACAGCACCGCTGAGCAAACCAGACAAGCTGTAACCGAACATCGTTATAAGTGGGTTTATCGCATTCCTTAATGCGTGCTTGTATATGACAACCCTTTCGGGCATTCCTTTCGCTCTTGCGAATTCAACGTAGTCTTCGTTCAAAACATCGAGTAATGAACCTCTTTGATACCTCATTAATCCTGCAAATCCACCAAATGTTAACGTGAATGCTGGAAGCTGTAAACGCCAGAAGATATCTTTAAATGCATTCCATACATCGAGTCTGACCGTTTCTGGGCTGTACATTCCACCTATAGGGAACCAGCCAGTCTTAGCTGCCATGTACAAAAGCACAAGTGCAAGGAAGAAACCCGGTAACGCAAGACCACTGAACGCTACAACAGTAAGTACTTTATCAGTAACTGTATACTTCTTTAAGGCAGAGATGATACCAAGTGCCACACCTATAATCCAAGAAAGTACGAATGAATACAAAGATAAAACGAAAGTACCGAGCAATCTCTCGCTGATAAGTGCAGCTACTGACCTTCTGTAGTAGAAGGAATAGCCAAAATCGAGTTTGGCAAGTTTCCCAAGCCAGTAGAAGTACTGAACAACGGCTGGTTTATCAAGCCCAAGCTCCTTTTCCATAGCTTTTAACGTCTCTTGTGAAATCGATGGGTCAGTTTGTATTGATCCAAAAATGTTCCAGGCGACAGTTGAATGAGTGTAAAGACTATTATCGTAATTATCCACAACTCTGGCAAGAGGATGATAAGCCTACGCGCAATGTATTTTATCAACCCAGTTCACCTCTCCTTTAGCTCCGAATATTCTTCGATACCAAGAAACCGCAATCTGTTACTTACAGTCAAAAATGATAAAATCCTTAAAAAAATCAAAAAATCTAATAATGGGCGGGCGAATGCCCGCCCGATAGTTATTATGTTTTCAGATCATTCTTCTTTGTAGAGCCAGTCAAGGTTCCATGTCGTTCCGCCAAGGAGTGTGATCTTAACGTTCTTGACGCTGTTTCTCCATGCGAAGAGCCTTAGTGAGTTAACTGTGTAAATGAGTGGGATATTTTCAGAAGCAAGTTTCTGGTATTTTGCCCAGTAGTCCTTAACAACATTTTCATCGAGAATTCTTACGTTTTCAGCAAATATCTTGTCAATTTCCTTTTCGAAGTCTGGCAGCCAGTATGCCTTTTCATCAACCCAGTTTGCTACCTTTGGTGAGAGGTTCCAGAAGTGGAGCGAACCGTCTACTGCCCATACGTTTCTTCCACCTTGCGGTTCATCAGAACCTGTTAAACCAATGATTATTGCATCCCAATCACCGACGTTGAGCATTCTGTTAACAAGCGTGTTGAAGTCTCCAGGAACGAATGTAATATCCATACCGAGCTGTTTGAGAGCAGCTGTTATAATGTTACCCATACCTTCTCGGACCGTATTACCAGCGTTCGTTTCGATCATGAACTTAACTGGTCTGCCTTTGCTGTCAATGAGTCTTCCGTTTTTGTCCCAGCTGAAGCCACCAAGTTTGAGTTCTGCCTTTGCCTTGTTGAGGTCGTATGGGTACTTTACTGTAACTTTTTCGTTGTAGTATGGAGATGCCATGGATACTGGTGACCATTGTTCGACTGCAAGACCGTTGAAGAGCGTATCGATCATCTTTTTCTTATCCATTGCATATGCTACGGCTTTTCTGAAGTGGACATTTCTGAACCATTCTCTCTTTGCTTCGTCTTTGTTGTTCCAGTTGAACGTTATGAATTGTGTACCATATGCTGGACCATAAGCAAGAACTGTGATATTGAATTTCTTTTCATTTTCTTTGAAGTAGTTGAATTCAGTACCTCTTGGCGAGTAGATGTCAACTTCTCCCTTTTCGAATGCAAGTTTTTGAGCATCTTGCGAGGAGATTATCTTGTAAACTACTTCTTTAAGGAATGGAAGTTGTGTTCCGTCTTTTGTCTTTTTCCAGTAGTTCGGGTTTGCAACAAACCTTACGTATTGGTCTGGAACATATTCTACAGGGATGAATGGTCCCAACCCAACGAGTTCTTTCTTGTTTATCGCATCAACTGTCCAGAATTCTGCAAATTTCTTGTTCTTTACCCAGCTTTCTGCTTTGTGTTTCGGGAATATGTACATTCCGCCGAGGTATCTGAGAGCAAGCCTGAATGGTTCTGGATAGTACATTCTGACTGTGTAGTCGTTAATCTTCGTCGCTTTTGGCAAGTATCCATTTGTACTCTTTAAAATGTCTTTGAATGAACTTGGAATGTCTGGGTTTGTGTAAATGTCGTTAAGCGTGAAGACGACATCATCCGCTGTAAGTGGTTGCCCATCACTCCATTTTACACCTTTTCTGATGTACCAAATGATTTCCATACCACCATCTTTTGTTAGCCTTGGACCATCCCATTTTTCAGCTATTGCTGGATAAAAGTTTCCGTCAACAGCTGACCTTTCAACAAGTGTTCCACCCCAGCTCATGAACATGGCAATGACATCTGAAGAGCTCGTCTCTTTTGAAACCGTATCGTTACATGTTCTCGGACCGCTGAGTGTTGGGATGATGAGAGTACCGCCCTTTTTACCAACCGCATCGTAACCTATAAAGTTAGAAAATGCAAAAACGAAAAGAAGCGCAACCAAAAGTGTTACGAGAACCTTCCTCATACCTACACCTCCCTTTTATCTACCAGGTAACACGAAACCTGGTGGTTTGAAGAAACTGATTTCATCGCAGGATACTCGTTCTCGCATATGTCCATTTTGAACGGACACCTTGGATGGAAGAAACAACCGCTCGGTCTTGCTATCGGGCTTGGAACGTTACCTGTGAGTATTATTCTCTTTCTCTTCTTTTCTATCGCCGGGTCAGGAATTGGAGAAGCAGAAAGCAATGCTTTCGTATACGGGTGAACAGGATTGTCGAAAACCTCGTTAACGTCACCCATTTCCACAATCTTACCAAGATACATAACGGCAACATCGTTGCTGATGAACCTTACCAACGCAAGGTTGTGTGAAATGAAAACGTATGTTAAACCGAGTTCTTCTTGGAATTTGAGAAGCAAGTTGACTATTTGTGCTTGAACAGAAACGTCAAGTGCTGATGTTGGTTCGTCAAGATATATGATTTCTGGATCAACGCTTAGTGCCCTTGCAATAGCTATCCTCTGTTTTTGCCCACCACTGAACTGGTGAGGATACCTGTCCATGTGGAATGGCTTTAATCCAACCATTCTAAGAAGCTCTATAGCTTTTTGATTGGCTTCTTCCTGGTTATTCACCATTTTGTGAAACAACATCGGCTCAGTAAGAATTTGTCCTACCGTCATTCTTGGGTTTAAAGAACCAATTGGGTTTTGGAAAACGATCTGCATCTTCCTTCTGAAAGGTAGAAGTTCTTCTCGTGAAAGTGTTGATATATCTGTACCCATTATCTCAATTTTTCCGGATGTTGGGTCAATTAACCTAAGCATCGTCCTTGCTGTTGTCGTCTTACCACATCCTGATTCGCCAACAAGCGCAAATGTTTCTCCTTTTTTAACTTCAAACGATACGTCATCAACAGCTTTAACATCTGCAATGTGTTTCTTTACAAGGAAACCTTTGTATATGGGGAAATATTTTTTCAAATTTTGCACTCTTATGACAACGTCTTGTGTGTTCTTATTTGGCATTTACATCCCCTCCGAATTCTACTGGGTTGAAACATCTTACGTAGTGCCCTGGCTCGAGTTCTTTGAATTCTGGAAGCTCTTTTGCACATTTGTCAAGTCTTCTCGGACATCTTGGAGCAAACGGACAAACATCAGGAACATCAATCATCCTCGGCGGTTGTCCTGGTATCGATTCGAGCTTTTCCTGCTTTATGTCAACCCTCGGAATTGATTTTAACAACATATTCGTGTATGGGTGCATTGGCTTGTGGAAAAGTTCCTCGGCCGGTGCAAGTTCCATCTGCCTTCCACCGTACATGACCATAACTCTATCAGCCATAGCTGAGATAACACCGAGGTCATGTGTGATAAATAAAGTTCCTGTTTTCAATTCTTTTTGTAGGTCTTTCATCAGCTCAAGAACCTGTGCTTGGATGGTGACATCCAACGCGGTCGTCGGTTCGTCGGCAATGAGTATCTTCGGATTACACGAGAGAGCTATAGCTATGACAACCCTCTGCTTCATTCCACCACTGAACTCAAAAGGATAGGAGTTCATTCGCTTTTCCGGTTCTGGGATTTGAACTTTGTCGAGCATTTCAACGGCTAATTTCCAAGCAGTCGCTCTGTCAACGTCCTGGTGTTGCATTATCGTTTCGATAAGCTGGTCACCAATCGTGTAGAGTGGGTTTAGAGACGTAAGTGGATCTTGGAAAATCATCGAAATTTCCTTACCACGGATCTTCGTCAACTCATCTTCATCCATTTTTACGATATCTTCTTCTTTTCCACGTCCTCTGTAAATAACCTGGCCGTTCACTATCTTCCCAGGATGATGAATAAGCCTCATTATACTTCTTACAGTGATGCTTTTTCCAGATCCAGTTTCACCAACTATCCCAAGAACTTCGTTTTCTGAAAGTTCGAAAGATACATCGTTTACAGCCTTGAGTACCCCTTCTTCAAGATAGAACCATGTGCTTAAGTTCTTAACACTGAGTATGGAACCCAAATCTACCAGGCCTCCTTCAAGTTTGACGTTCAATGAGTTATTTATATAATTGCAGCATGAATGACTTATATTTCCCCCTTGGCGGAATGCTGTGCTCTTAGACAGAAAATGAGGCAAGATTTTAGACTATTAGGTATTATATCATAATCTCGTTTTAACTTGCAACTTTCTAAAATTTGACTCTATAAGTGAAAATGTAGAGAATATTTTTGTTCTTAACACTTTTCACGTGTATTTTTTAACAAAGTTAAGTATGCTATCTTTTTAGTTAACTAATGCTGTCCTGTGGAGTTTTCTGGAAGAAGGCTTTCAGATATATCCCAATCTTGTTGAAAAAATCGTTCCTTACGCTTGACATATCGCCAAAGCTTTCTGAAATCTCCTCTTCTAAGATAGGTATTCTCAAAGTTCCTCCCAATGTTCTTATCTCTAAAAAGTACGTTGTGGAGGCACTTTCACCAAATACTGAAGAGAACAGTACTCTATCTTGAGTAAATCCCTGAGAAATGATTGATTTTGAGGGAATCACCTGATATCCAACAGAATGGTGTGTCATTTTGTAAACATTGAGTCTGTACTCGCTGATATTGAGCATATTATCCTTTATCGATAAGATTACGTAGTAAATAGGGTAGAAATATTTCGGAATCCCGTTTTTCGCTTTCACGTAGTATTCGTCATCCATCCAAGGTCTAAAAGATATGAATTCGCCAAGGATGGTTTCACCACGTTTTTTAGTATCTTCCACTATCTGCGCTTTAAGTTTTTCAATGTTTTCGTCATACTTCGATATTGGAGCAAACGAGAACAAATAAACCATCATCTCAAAAAGCCCGGTAATAATAAAAACAATGCTAATTCCCATCTTGGCAAACTCAACAATCATGGAGTATCTTGAAAATAGTTGAATGTTTGAAAAGTCCATGAAAAGAAATATTATGCCTAATATCATTAATATAAGATATTTTACTGGAAATTTTAGAAAAAAGCTCTTATCAGATTTACTGAACATCGAGAGACACCCTCCTCATCTAACTGAAGCAAAGTTTAGTTACATATTACATAGTAATGGTTCACTAATGGTTCACTGCTCCTCAACATTTTTTAAAAACTCTTCGTATTTTCTGTCTATTTCTTCTTTTTCTTTCTTAATGGTTATTAATTTCTCACGAGCCTTTGTGAGAAGAGTTATCGCTTTTGAATAAAGGACTACTTGTTTTTCTATATCAAGTTCTGTTGAAATGAAATAGCCTTTGATGGTCTCTATTATATCCATAAGCTCTTTAAAAGTGAGTTTCTCAATATCTGCTTCTTTCAATTCCAAAACTTTGTCGACAGTGATCTCTTCAGATTTCATGATCAAACCTCCCTTTTAACTTCCTATTTATATACTCAACATAAGTAATTTCATATAATTTTCGCATCCACCCTACCATCGATGAAATTGATTCTAACTGTCTCTCCCGCTGTAGTCTCTTTCTTAGACTTTACGAGTTTACCATCTTTCGTGATAAGCACACCACCCATAGACAAAACAACCATAGAACCTGCAACATTATCGAGCTCGTTTTTTACAGATTGTACCTTGTCCAATAAGGACAGGTAAATCCTGTCTAAGTTCGCTGAAAGTGTGCCATATAACTCCATTTTCGCAGTTACATCTTTTAGTTTTAACGAAAGGTTGCTATCAAAAAAACTCACTGAATTTTCGATGTTTTGGTTCATTTCTGACATTTTCAAATTCAAATTCCTCGAAACGCTTCTTGTAAAATCGAAAGAAAATTTCTTTTCAAATGCTTCAAGGTTAATAAGTCGAGTGAAATTCTTAGCACTGTCACTAATATTCTTTGCGTTCCTAAGGATATTACTCCTCAGCGTATCCCGGAGCGTATTGTAAGTATTGGATTGCAATTCATTCTCAGTAATCCTTATGACATTCAAAATATTTTGTTGAAGTTCTCTATAACCATTATCAACCTCGTCGAGGTAGTTCTTTATCTGTAGCGATATCTCCTTGGCAACAGCGGTCGGTGTCGGAAATCTTCTCCAAGCAACGTAGTCTATAACCGTTTCGTCTTTTTCGTGACCAATGCCTGTGAGTACCGGTATGAAATCGTTCATCCGCGCTACTTTCACTGCGAGTTCATAATCGTCAAAGTACATCAGATCGCTTGGTCCTCCACCACCGCGGATGATTACGACCACATCATACTTCTTATTTGACACACTACAAAACTCTACAATTCTGTTCAGAGCCGCAGTGACTTCTTGTGCTGTCGACACACCCTGCATCGAAGACTCGTAGAGGTGTATTACGGGCTTGTAGGCATCCGGAACCAAAAGATTTGAGAGGAAATCGAAATATCCCTGTGCAGTTCTGGACGTAACCACGGCTATGAGTTTTATAGGCTCAAGTTCCGACAGATTGTGAACCTCCTGCATCAACAAACCTTGTTTAAGAAGGTCTTCTTTTATCTTCTGTCTTCTTTTGAGAATGTCTGATTCACCTTGTGGTGCTATTGAATCAGCCCAGAAGCTGAACTGGAACCTATCAGGGTAAAAAGATAACTTGCCCTGAAACTCCCATTTCTTATGTTCTAAATCATAGATGCTTTTGACACCAAAAGCTGAGAGGTACTTGAGAATGCTACTTGCCACACCTTGCCAGACGTAAACAGTAAGTTCTGTCTTTTTATTTCCAGGACTTTCTTGCGAAACAGTGATGTAAAGCGAACCGTTGTACGGCTTTACTTTCACAACATCCGCACTGAATTTGTATCTTTGATTCAGTATATCCGTTTCCTTCAGCCTTGCATGGATATATTCGACAAATTCCCTTAAAGTTGGAAAATCAAGCAAATCACTTTGCCTTAAATTCTCCACTGCTTCCCACCACTGCCTTCAGAATTTTTATGTTACCTCGTGCATCAACGACTTCGAACTCCCACTCTCGCTCCATAGTCTTATATCCGTCGTTCAAAGTCTCTATTGTTACTGTATCATCCTCAATAGTAACTTTCTTGAGGTTGTAATCACCTTTCAAATAATCGAGCGTTTTTCCATCGTCTTCGTAGAAATATCCATAAACCTTCGATTTCTGGTTTGTTCTGAACACTCTCCAACTGATCTTTTTAACTTTCGGCATATCAACGTATTCTGTTGGTTCCATCGTTGGAACAGCAGTATTTACAATTTGGAAGGCGGGTATGTGTTCAATCGGTGTTTCAACAATGTTCCAACCAGCTTTGTGAACATTTCCATTGAAAATATTAATCGCCTTTTTTGGAAGCCATACTAATCTCTTCTGTGTGTTTGGTCTATAAATTGGTGCAACTATAATGCTGTCGCCGAAGATAAACTGGTCCTCTAAATTAAACGCTTCCTCTCTGGCATAATCAAGGAACATAGGCCTAATGAGTGGCTTTCTGTTCAGAATGCCGAGCATGTACTGAGTGTATATGTATGGCAAGAGTTTGTATCTCCACCTTATAACATTTTTGAGCAATTCTTCAACTTCTGGCCCAAATTGCCACGGCTCTTGTCTTGCTGTTCCAATAGCCGAATGGTTTCTGAACATCGGTGTGAACAAGCCCAATTGCATGAATCTTATAAGCAACTCGGCATTGACATCTCCACCGAATCCTCCAACATCGCATCCGCTGTAAAACACTCCGCATAAACTAAGTGAATTCAGTCTCACTGTCTCTTGGAGTATGTGTTCCCACCAGCTATGATTATCGCCAGTCCAGACACCACCGTATCTCTGGATTCCAGAATATGCCGACCTCGTAATCAAGAATGGTCTTCTATTTTCCTGTTGCAACATCTCCGAAGTTGCGCGTTGCATGTTGAAACCGTAGGTGTTTTTAACCTTCCAGTGCTCAATTCCATCGAGGTGTACTATATCGTCCCCATGTCCCCTTCTGCCTATTTCACCTATGCTTCCAAGCGTTCCGGCAAGATTTATTCCATCTTCAAGTTTAGCATTCCTCAACCGTTCCCTTGCCTCTTCTAAATCACCCTCGGTAGCAAATATAGCAATTTCGTTCATATCGTTCCAAAAGCCGTCTATTCCATCGTCTAAATATTTCTTTGCATTCTTAGCCCACCATCTTCGCACTTCCGCATTCCTGAAATCCGGGAATCTAACTCTACCGGGCCAAACAGCCCCTTCCAAATCTTTTCTATCTTTTCCCTTCAAAAAGTACTTATCTTTACCTTCTTCGAAGGCGAAGTAATCTTTCTCAACCTTCACACCCGGGTCAAGTATAGAAACTACCTTGAAGCCATCTTTATGAAGCTTTTCCAACATGTTCTTGTAATTTGGAAAATTCTCCTTGCTCCAAGTGAACACTTTGTATTTTTCCATATAATCTATGTCAAGATATATAACATCACACGGTATTTTCTTCTCTCTAAAATTTTTCGCTATATCGAACACTTCGTTTTCGTTGAAATAGCTCCATCGTGATTGCTGATATCCAAACGCCCAGATTGGGAACGCTATATTGTCGCCTGTTAGTTCCAGATACTCTTTGACGATTTCATGAATTGATTTCCCCTCTATTATATATTGATTGAAACCTTCTCCGAGGACTTTGAACGTCAATATCCCGTCGTTTTTTGAATTTAAATCTATCTCCATGTAGCCTGGATAATCAGTGAAACAACCGTACATCTTCTTCAAGTCCTTTGAGACAAAGATAAAAAATGGAAAACTCTTATAAAGAGGGTCGGAAGTGGGGTGGTGTGTAAAGTTGTCCGTATTCCAGAATATGTATTTTCTACCCTTTCTGTCCATCGGTCCAACCTTATCGCCGAATCCAAAGAAATATCCATCCATTATGTGCTTGCGTTTAAGAACAAGAAGAGGCTTTCCATTGTCTTGGGCCTTTTCAATGGCCACATCTTGAAATAGATCAGAATAGTCAGAAGACACTGACTTCCTTACTCTCTGCTTAATCACTGCTTCGCTATTCACCTTCGGAATTCCGTAGACTAATTTCTTTATCAATTTAAACTCCCTCCATTTTTCTGAATTATCATACATCAAATATCATATTATCTATCAATCTCGCTTTTCCAACAAATACTGCGAGCGCTATCAACACCTTTCCGTCGATTGATTCAACAGGTGTAAGCGTCTTTTCATCGGCAATTTCGACATAGTCAATTCTAAGAAGTGGATGGTCCAATATTTTAAGCATTTCCTCTTTTATTTTATTCACGTTTCTTTCCCCAGATTCAATCATTTCTTTAGCTTTCAGAAGAGACTTATATAACCTCGTTGCTTCTTTTCTTTCCTCTTCGTTCAGGTAGACATTCCTCGACGACATTGCCAATCCATCTTCTTCCCTAACTATTGGCATTTCTATCATCTCAACGTCCATATTCAAGTTCTCAACCATTCTCTTAAGTACCCTAAACTGCTGTGCATCCTTTTGACCGAAGTATGCTCTTGTCGGCTTCACTATGTTGAATAACTTCGCAACAACCGTGCAGACGCCTCTAAAATGACCCGGCCTGCTTGCACCGCACAGATACTTTGAAAGCTCGATTTCATCGACGTAAACTGAGTAGAATTGTGGATACATCTCCTCAACAGGAGGGTTGAAGACATAATCGACTCCGAGAGGTTCAAGTAACCTCAAATCTCTTTCCAAATCCCGAGGATATCTGCTGTAATCTTCATTTGGACCGAACTGTGTTGGATTAACAAAGATACTGACTACAACAACATCATTTTCTTTGCGTGCCTGCTCAACTAAACTGAGATGTCCCTTATGAAGGTAACCCATCGTTGGTACGAAACCTATCGTCTTATTTTTCTCTCTGAGCTCTTTTGTTATTCTCTTCATTTCTGATACCGTGTGAACAAGGCGCATACTTTTCTACCCTCCCTTCAGACAAAAAAAGAACTGCCATCAAGTAATCTTCAAATAATCCCCGTTACTTCGAGACCGCGAAAGTATGGGATATTTACTCACGATTTATTTCAAACGTATGTAATTTCCTCGCTCTGTTCTGGACACAACTCCTTTAAGCTCAAGAGTTGTCAGAAGCAACATCACGTGGGAAAACGCCCTTCCTGTGCGACTTACGATGCTGTCTATCGTCGATTCTTCTACTATTGATTCCAGAAGCTCCTTTTCTTCCTCAGATAACTCGATCAATTTGCGATGGTTCTTGAAACCGTAATAATCCAATATGTCTTGCGGTTCGGTAACCAAAAACGCTCCACTCTTAATCAGGTAATTAGGACCAGTCGACGTCTGTCTAAGGATATCGCCTGGTACTGCAAATATATCTTTTCCTTGTTCGAGTCCAAATTTGGCAGTAATGAGCGCACCGCTATCAATACTCGCCTCGGTTACGAGGACACCTTTTGAAAGACCAGATATTATACGATTTCTCTCAACAAACGTGTACTTTTTCGGTTCCTCCCAAGGTAAGTATTCACTAACAACGCAACCATTCTTTATTATTTCTTCGTAAAGTGATTTGTTGGATTTAGGATAAACGTAGTCTATGCCACTACCAAGCACCGCTATTGTCGACCTCTTTACTTTCAATGCTGAGTAATGCGCAACTGTGTCAACTCCGTAAGCCATGCCGCTTACGATCACAAAATGCTTTGCCAATTCTGTGGCAAACATTTCCGTTACAACCTTTCCGTAGCTCGTTATCTTCCTCGTACCAACGATCGCAAACATGCTTGAAGCTAAGAATTCTGAATTTCCTCTAACGAATAAACAAACCGGAGGATGAGTGATATGCTTCAAATCCTCCGGATATTGTTCATCCCAGTAAGTTATTAAAGATGTATCTCGATTCTTCGAGAGGTATTCCACAACCCTCGCTCTAACCATGCGATAGTCTTCTGAATTTTCAAGAATACTTTGAAGAGCTTGACTACCGTATTGAATATACTCATCAATCTCTTCTACGCCCTTCTTGAAAACTCTCGAAAGCACTGCAATAGTGACAGAATCGTATTGTTTCATCCTCGCTCCTTCATCTGCTATCAATGAGAATGAACAGAGTTCGCATTCTTATTTGCAAGAATCTCTTTTATCCTTTCTTCAACTCCATTCTTCTTGCCAGGCAAACACTTGTCGTATTTGTCACCTTTGGCAATTGCTTTCGCGTATCCTTCACATCCAGGATATCCGCAGGCACCACAATTTATACCAGGCAAAGCCTCAAGAATCAATTGAACAGTTGGATCCTCTTCAACTTTGAACTTCTCGCTCACATATGAGAGAAAAAGTCCAAACGCAAAACCGAGTCCTCCAAGTAGGACTGCTGAGTAAATGACCACACCACACCGTCCACCTCCGAAATATGAGAAGAATAAATTGAAGTTGAATGAGAGTCACAATTATTATACCACAACAAAAAGAAAATCAAGGCAATGAATTGCGTAAAAAGAATGCTGTTATTTTCACATCGTCTAAGAAAAACCATTTTGAATTCATCGTTGCAGAGTGTTAACAATCCAAGCCTTGAAACTTTACTTTTGCCAAGGTATAAATGAAGAGCAGCGACCCCCCTATCCCCCCTTGGAAGAGTTGAAGAAACTTTTTCAAGAGACCCCCGGAATGTATCCGGGGGATTTGTTTTTTTGTATTAATCGCAATGGAATGTGTTATAATACACATGTGAAAATATAGATGTGGGGGATTTAATGGCCGGGATTGGGTTCGAACTGAACAAATTCCTCAAAAGGAATTCATTTTTCTCTGACATTTTCAGTTTCTTTTACTCTGCGAACGTAAGTGCGGGACCTTGGATAATGTCCTCGACTACACTTGTCATTATCCAGCTTCTTTTGCCACAGTCGCAGATTCCATTTTTCATTTCAGGGGTTATATACACTTTCATATTCTCCACAATACTCTTCGGTAGTGTGTCCACATCTATTACAAGATACTTGGCTGATTTAATATACAAAAAGGAGTTTCGAAAAATATACAGTCTATACACGTCTTCTATATTCTACGCAATTCTCTCTTCTGGAATATTCTTGACTTCCTTTTTCATTTTAAACAAAATAACTGATTGGAGACAGATATTACTCTTCTCATACTCCTTAATGGTTCTTACAATCATTTGGGTTCAGGTAATATTTATCACGGCAATAATGATATTTCTTCCTGTGGTACTGAGCTTTCTTTTTGGAAGTTTGATAAGTCTGCTATCGACGTTTTATTTTTTCAAGATTGGTGGAGAGTACCTTGCCTATTTGGGCTACAATCTGGGCTTTATGTTCATCATGTCTTTTCTGCAGCTTTTCATAAGAAGATACCTGTACATTGGTGAAGAGCAAAGTACTCAAAGCTTTAAAGACAAATATCTGCTGTTCTTTGATGCGGTAAAGGCCTATAAACCCCAAGCTATCTCTGGTTTTTTTTCATATATGGCGGCATGGGTCGATGACTTTATCGCATGGGCTTATTTTAAATACTCAGTTTCCAGAGGCTTCATTTTCGCACCGCAGTACGATATTCCCATGTTTATTTCATATCTCTTCATCATTCCAACTTTAACTTTATTTGTTCTTAACTTAGAAACCGTTTTCTACACGAAATACAGGGGTTTCTACCGCGCGATAGAGGAAAACAGAACGCTGAATTATATAAGGATAAGTAAAGATTCGCTTGACACTTCGGTCTATTCAACTACAAGACTTATTTTCTCTGTCCAGTTTGCTTTTGCACTTTCAGGAATAATACTTTCCAAATACCTTGCCGACGTTCTCTCGCTCTCAAATTATGGCTTAATGGCGCTTCGATTTGGTATCGTAGGTGCTGCTGCAAACGGGCTTTTTCTGTACACATCTCTTCTTTCTCATTATTTTGATCTTCCTAAAATTCCAATGCATGCTTCAATAATGGCATTCTCCATTAACTTCATCATTTCGTTATTCACAATCTCACGCTTTCCTGGTATAGGATTTGCAATAGGTT
This sequence comes from Fervidobacterium gondwanense DSM 13020, assembly GCF_900143265.1. NCBI lineage: Bacteria > Thermotogati > Thermotogota > Thermotogae > Thermotogales > Fervidobacteriaceae > Fervidobacterium > Fervidobacterium gondwanense. Next base: position 471,409 of record NZ_FRDJ01000001.1, read on the forward strand.
TCTTAGTAGCCATCCCTTACAGTATGCTAAAATTCAGAAAGGTATACTCCGAACTCTTGCGGTTTGAATTCTTGCGAAACGCTCCTAAGATGACTCCGAGAAAGGTGATAATCCATGAAAATATCCAAAGTGACTCGTACAGATAAGTCTGCCAAGAAAATTTCTGTCGATAGAAACAGATTTAGTGGATTCAAATTCAGAATTCCACATAATTTTGCCCCAAAATTAAAAGACATATTTAAAAAGAACTATTTGTACGTGTTGGAATTCATCGTTGGGTTCTTCATTATCTGGTTTTTTCATAGACTTGGCATACTGAGCTTTGAAATATCACTTGCTTTATTGTTTTCATTCGTTCTCGTATGGTCCGCAAGGTATGGTTTGATAACGTTTGTAATTGCAATATCTCTTTTTCAAACTTTTCTAATCCTGGATTATCCTGATTCTCCTGGTGGTATTATCAATTACTTAGGGGAAAGCGTAATATCGGTATCAACTATAATCTTAGGCTTGATAATTGGTGTCATAGGCGAGATTCTCAACAATCGAATAAGTGACTTGAAAGACGAGAATCGTAAACTCGAAATTGAAAAGAACAAGCTAATAGAGGCTTTAGAAAACATGAGGTTCGCGTTATCGCAACTTCAGATGAGAATCTACTTTGAAGGCGAAGGTTTAATTGTCCTGCTTGAAAGGTTAAGGGAATTAGAAATATTGGACGTAGATGAAATATTCACACGCGCAGTAGAAATCATAGCTGACTTTTTTGAACTCGAATCATTGCATTTTTACAGAATCGAAGATAATTTCTTAAGGTACGTAGCAGGCGTTGGTAAGAAACAACTCCCGAATGCGTTCGAATTAAAACATTCGAAAGTAGTTGAAGATGCAATTAACAATGGTTACTCTACGTTGCCTAAAATAGTGCTTAGAGAAGAAATATCATCATTCGAACCATGGTTCGCAGTCTCGGTTGGTGAGAAAGAGAACGCTTTTGGAGTTTTTATTGTGGAGGAAATCTCAGTCGAAAAATTTTCTGAGACATTTGTAAAATATGTATCATCGGTGGCTGGGTGGCTCTATGCTAACGCAAGGGTGGTAATGGAGCAGGAGAAGATTGCAGAGCAAAATTACAAGAAAGAAGATGGAACATGGGAAGAAACGTACTATTTGAAAAAGAAAAGCGTATTTCAAAAGAGAAAAGAAAAGTTCGGGATACCATACGAAGAACTCTGCATAATTTACAGAAAGGAATTACACGAAATCATAGCTAAAGTCTTCAGAAAGTCAGATATACTCTACGCAACAGCACGAGGAGAATATATCGTCTTGAAGGCACTCTTGCCTGTATGCGATGAACAAGGAAGAAAACGCGTAATGGAAAGGATAGCGAGCAAACATGAAGTCGAAATTTGTTAATGAAAATTGGTTTGTACGATTCTCAAGAACTAAAAATCAAAATACATCTTCGGTGCTAACAACGACAAACTTAGTACTAATAGGATTGAATATATTTTCCATCCTTACCGATGGTCTAAGACTTGAGAACTTCATAGTTATAGGAATATCAGCAGTACTTTTTTACTTGCAAAGGAAAAACATTTCCGAGACCTTCGTTTTCGTCCTCGCTTATCCCTTTTCTTGGCTCTTCTTCATCCCACTAAAAAACGAAGAGATAGAAGATTTCTTCAATATCCCAATCCCTCTGGAGATTAGACTGAATATTGAAGAGAAAATTCTCACAGCAATGCCTGTCAAAACTTTATTAGTTATTGGAAATCCCGACGAAAAAAAGGAAATCGCAAGGAACATATACAAATACGTCGTTAAAGGTATAGATATAGAGGAAAACATGAAATACCTACGCATGTTATTAAGAGACTCTCATATGGATGTTACGCTGATAGCAGGTCAAGTGCTTGAAGATATAGAAAACTACTTTGAGAGCAGGATATCGAAGACCAAAGACATCAATAATTTTGAATCATGCTTGAACATCTACTACTATCTCAGAACTGAAATTCCAAAAGGCATCTTGAGAGAAGAACTTAAAGAACTCCTGTCAAAAAAGCTAAACAATCTTGAAAGTAAGATCCCGGTGTACTTTGAGATGCTCTGTTACTTAACAGGCGATGAGAATTACTATTTGATAGGTTATGAAAAGACTCGAGAGCCTGTACTTTTAAGAAACTTTCTGTTGTCGAAACTTAGTAAGCGAGAGTACGACATAGTAAAATCACACCTGAGTCCAGAAACAAAGAGTTTGATTTGCAAATCTGAATCAGCTTGGTAAAGATGAGATGAAAGTTGAGGTGATAATATGAAGAATTTTCTTGATAGACACTTTATTTTAGAAACATTACCACCAAGAAGTAGTAATGCGGAAAAGTATATAGAATTCTGCCGAGAAGCAGTAGAATCAGGTGTGGAAATAATCGCTGTAACAGATCTTCCGATGGGAAGTGCGCGTGTGTCGCCGGTCGCCCCGGCTCACATGCTTGTTGAAAATAGCATAGAAGTACTTATGCACTTTTCCAGAACAACTCGAAACGCCATAAGGATCGAAGGTGACCTCATTGCAACACACATGCTCGGAATAAAGAATTTGTTAATCCTCTCTGGAGATGACCCGAGGGTGGGAACTTATCCATTCTCTTCAAGCATCGAAGATTTTAGCATCTATGATGTCTTCAAACTGGTAAATTTGCTCAACGAAAAGGGTGAAGATATAGCGGGCGTAAAGATATACGGCAAATTCTCTTTCAATCCTGGCGGAGTTTTTAGCCCATTCGAAAAAGATGTTAGCCAGACTCTCGAACGAATGGTTAAAAAGATTGAAAATGGGTGCAGATTTTTTGTTTCGCAGCCGGTTTTTTCACAAGAGACAATGGTAAATTTTTTACAAGAGACTGAAATTCATAAGCGCACGAAAATATACGTTGCTCTAATGGTATTTGAATCAGTTCAGCAACTCCAGTATTTTTCAAAGGTCCCAGGAGTATTTGTTCCTAAAGAATACTTCCACCAGAGGGACGATGAGCATTTGAAATGGTATTCTGTCAAAAGGACTATCTCTATAGTTGAATCACTCTCTAAGTACGTAACTGGTTTTTACCTCACATCTACAACAAAAGACTTAGATGTCATTAAGCAAATTGCCGAAGCAGTTTCAGCACAGTGTGAATGAATAATAAATAGAAATCACACAATGTGAAAAGGGTGTATTTAGAATGATATATACCGTTGCAATTTCTGAACTGTCGGAAAATAAACTTTTTCTATACACAAGTCAGGAGAATATAGACTTGGGCGAGCGGGTAATAGTGAATTTTAGAAAAAAGAAAACGGCTGGATACGTAGTTGCTAAGAGCGAAACCCTTAGGCGGTTGCTTGAAGATGAATTAATCAGTACATTCTTAGAAGGCCAAGAAATCTTATCGTCTGGTCAGTTAGACAAAATTTTAGAGCGAACTGATTTTGTTTCTTTCATAGACCAAGCTCGCATACGTGGCTACCTGAATGCTTCCAAAAATTATCAATATCCGATAGGAAGGCTCTTCGACATCTCCTTTCCGCAGAGTTTTGATAAGTATTTTACATTGTACGTTGAAAGTACGAGTCCATTGTTCAAATTCGAAAAGATGAAATTCGAGGACTTCAAGAAGATCAGCAAGTATAAAGAGTACATAGCAAATGGGCTCGTAAAGGTCTACCGTGATTTTGAATCGAAGGCACCTCGTCCCCGAAAGGACAAAGATGAGTACATCTCCCTCTCTCTTTCCCCATCTGAAATTGTGAAATTTAAACTAACGGGAAAGCAAAGTACGGTTGTGAATTATCTTTTAATACGCAGGAACGCATCCATCGATGAGATCTTAAAAGACTTGGAAGATTCTGGAATCGATAGGAATGTTATCATTCAACTGAAGAACAAAGGCATCGTGAAAATATCTGAAGGTTTAGAAGAAGCAGAAACCACAGAAGAGTTTGAAATTCAGAAGAAGTTGACTACTGAACAATTGGAAATTTCAAGAAAAGTTGTAGGGAATTCGAAGCATGAAAAGCACCTTGTGTTCGGTCCTACAGGCAGTGGGAAGACAGAAGTCTATTTGGAAGTTATGAGAACCGCTTTGAACCTTGGAAGTGTGCTTTACTTAGTACCTGAAATATCACTTACCGAACAGACTATCGCAAGGATAAAGGAAAAATTCCCCGAAATAAGGTTAGCGGTTTACCATAGTTACCAAACCGATTCAAAAAAAGTCGAAATATGGGCTAAGGCCGTTAAAGGCGAAATAGATGTGCTTGTCGGTCCGAGAAGTGCTCTTTTCGTTCCCTTAAAAAATCTAAAATTGGTAATCGTTGATGAAGAGCACGATGATGGCTACTACAACAACTCAGAACCATATTATGACATCCACAAAATACTCCAGCATATGCCTGTTACAGTTATATATGGTTCTGCGACACCACATCTTGAAACGTATAAGTTTGCAAAAGAAGGGATGTACAATTTTCACATGTTGAGCAAACGATTCAACGTTGAGCTACCTGACGTAGAAATAGTCGACTTGAGAAAAGAAAAGATGGCAACAACTTCGATTTCAGCTAAACTGCACGATGAGATATTGGAGACAATTAATAACGGTAGAATATCGCTCATCTTCACAAGGAGAAAGGGATTTTCGAGGGTTCAATGTGCTGTGTGCGGCTATTTTGTAAAATGCGACAACTGTGACGTAGCGCTGACATACCATGCCGACAAAGAAAAGCTAAAGTGCCATATTTGTGGCGTTGAAAAAGAATTAACAAATACATGCCCGGTATGCAGTTCTTCAATGTTCGTAGATAAGGGAACTGGAACAGAGAAAGTTGAACGAGAGCTAAGAACCTTGTTCCCAGGAAAAAGTGTCGGAAGAATAGATGCTGAGATAATTGATACTCCAGCAAAAATGAAAGAAATACTCGAAGCTCTAAGGGAAGGTAGATTTGATATAGTAGCTGGCACAAAGATGATAACAAAAGGGCTCGACATATACAGAATAGGGCTTATTGGAATTGCTGATATTGACGCGTTGATAAATTATCCAGACGTTAATGCTCCGCTCCGAACATTTCAAACGCTTGTACAAGTTATAGGCAGGGCCGGCAGAAAAGAGAAAGGCAAGGCTTTAATTCAAACTTACAATCCTGAAAATCCAGTCATTGTGTATGCGAGTGCTCAAGACGTTGTAGGGTATTACGAAAGAGAATTACTACTACGCAAAGAGTTGAATTATCCACCATTTGCAGATGTGGTCCATGTGATGTACGCAAACCAATCTGCTGAGATAGCAGGTGAGACAATAGATGCTGTAGTCGAAGAAATATACAAGACTGATGAATTTATAGAGATACTCGGACCATCAGAACACCCGATATTTAAGGCGCAAAACAAGTTCAGATATCAATTCTTTGTGAAAACGCACAAACCTGAAAAGATATTGCGGATAATTTCTCAAGAAAAGACAAAATATCCAGGCGACTGGATCGTACGCGTGAATCCCCCAGAAATTTAGAACTTTTGTGCGCAACACAAACTCGGAGCCTTTAAAAGCTCCGAGTTTGTATTTTTAAAAATTCAGTGTTTCCTTGAATGCCTTAAGATTGTCGAAATTGAAAGCGCTGATAACAACACGATTAATCCCCAACTCCAAAGCATGAATACTAAAGCCTCTTGGCTCATTGTTCATCCTCCTTTAACCACAGCGATTTTGATCCGAGTGATTAGTTGTTTGTCTTCTTCTCATCAATACCTTTCAAGCTCTTAAACACGACAATGAAACTTATAACAAAAACAAGTATCAGCACTACCCTTGCTGCGAAAATCCAAGGCACAAGGTTCGGATAATTCTTCGCAAAGTCAGGAATGAGTTTTAAATAACCGTCCTGAGCATAAGTAACCGTAGAGAACACAAGCAGTACTATTATAAACACTGGTGTGATAAAGCGCATTACAACGTTGTAGAACCACTTTGGCACTTTCCAGTAGCTACCTTTGTTAATTTCTTCTAATCCCTTGTTTCCAAAGAGCCAAACTGCTGCAAGGATTTCAATCAAACCAAGGACAACCAACAGGTAAGAGCCAACCCAGTTATCGAGTTCTGTCAGGTAGAAAAGTTCAGCAGTTTTTGTTAGTATTGGCTCAAGAGCAACTGGCAATCCACCGAGAACATAAAGTATGAATATCAACAAAGATCCTGTCTTCCTGTTAACGTTGAACTGCTCTTCCAAAAATGCAACAAGATAGTTGAACATGGCGATAGAACTTGTTATACCTGCAAAGAAGAGCAGCAAGAACCAAAATGTTCCAAAAATTGAACCGCCTGTCATGGTTCTGAATACGTTTGGCAAGGCTATGAAAGATAGTCCAACCCCGCTCTTAAGTCCGTCTGTACCCAAGAATGTGAACGCTATAGGGATGACTATGGTACCGGCAAGAATAACCTCGGCAAATTCGTTCAAGGAAGCGGTTGCAACTGCTGAGGTTGTTATGTCATCCTTCTCGTTCAGATATGAAGCATAGTTCTGGATTATTCCCATACCCAACGACAGTGTGAAGAAGATCTGACCTGCTGCGGCCAAGGTTGCTGACCAGCTCAATTCGTTCCACCTTGGCTGCCATAAAAAGTCCAGACCTTTGATTGGCGTCCATTCAGGTTTAACTGGAGAGCCCAACGTCAACGTCCTTATCAGAAGGATTATCGCAAAGATGTATATCATCGGCATTGCTATTTTTGCAAGTCTTTCCAAACCTTTCTGGATACCACCTCTTGTTATGTAGAAGAGAAGCCCCAACGTTATCAACCAAAAAATAAAAACAGTATACGGATTTTGAATATAGCTCACGAAATAACCCGCTGTATCAACAGATGGATCCATGTAATTTCCCGTAGCGGTCAGCCATGCATAACCAAGTGTCCAGCCGATTACGTGGTTGTAGTACGAATTTAGTAAAACAACTATGGATAGCGCGAGTGCACCAGCAAAAGCCCCAAGGAATCTCGCAAACTTCTTCGACGAACCGTGCTCTGCTTGCAAATAGACCATAGGACCAATCGTACCGAACCCGTACCGACCACCATATCTTCCCTGTGCCCACTCTATAATGAGTAGTGGAATACCCATGAAAATTAGTGCGGTGAAATAAGGAATCATGAACGCACCGCCACCGTTCTTCGCTGCTTGATATGGGAAGCGCCAGAAATTCCCAAGTCCTATAGCGTTTCCCGCCATCGCTAAGATCAAACCAAGCTTGCTACCCCAGTGCTCTCTCTTCAAGGCCCACACCTCCTAAATAAAAAGTCAGGAAAATAAGCGGATACTAAGAACATAATAATAACATAAAGCCGAGGAGTTATCAATAAAATACTTATAAAAAATATCACACTAATTGTGCCTTAGCTTTCTAAAGTTTTCAATCACCAATAAAGTTAATCATTACTAATTTTCTCGCGTGTTGTTAACAAAGAGAGAAAAATCTCTTAGTTAATTGAATCATATTGAAACCTGTAAAAATTGAAAAAAATCCCTTTGCCACTTAGAGCAAAGGGATTTGATTATTTTTAATTTATTATTAAATTCTGTGGAAACTATCATTTGAACATCTCATCAAAGTAAGCTATAATAAACTTCCGCCTTTCGTACATAAAGTTCTTAAGCCACCCAACTTCTTCTTTCCAAAAACTCGGTTCTGGTGTGCCATACCTTTTAGCATGAAGCTCTATTTCAGGCTCCAACATGTTTTCGTATCTTGAGATTATGTTTTCGACTCGTTCTGGTTTGAAAACTTCGTTTAAAATATATTCGAATCTCTGAACGAACTTATTCTTGAAAGATTCATTCTCAAGTAGTTTTCGTAGCAGCAGTGTTGCCTCTTCTCGCATCGTCCACGGCACGTTCGGATCTCCATACAGAGCTACTTTCAAGGTGTTGTGCGACGGTTCCCAGAAAGCCAAGTCCATATCGTACATCATGTACCTCCACTTTCCATCGCCGAACGGACTATTCTCTTTTTCGAGTACTCGCCACATCCGCTCGTTGTTGCCCGGCCAATCCGTGTTTGCCGATATAATTTCGGTAATCTTAAAGTCTATAAAATTATCTATATCGAGCATACTGGAAACTACACGATAATTTTCATCTTTGCGCATATCATTGTTCCTTACAAATTCCAATAAGTCCAAGAAACTTTGTTGATCCCCTTCTTTGCCATCCTGAATAGAAAGATCATAGTTGATTATAACGGTGTTCTTCTCATTCACCTTGTGTTTAACCTGCAGAAACCTCTGGTCATAATATTCTGAGAGATATAGTATTCCCCAGTACTCACCATTTATATAATGTACAACAGGATAACTATCTTGGGTGTCAAACCCTAATCCCTTCACTACTTCCTGAACGACAGGATCTCTCATATATGTATACTCATAATCATTTCCTGAGTTTCTCAACAACAACTTTTTGTACCCTACACGCCCGAAAAACGGATATGTAAATTCCTTTTCCTTGTTACGAGCGTACAGTCTTATCGACTTTATTGGAAAGCTCCGTGTGAACTCTCCGTGTATCCTAATACCAATATCTGTTCTGTATAGCAACTTACTATTTTCGAAATACTCCAACACGCCTGTACGTTCCCATTCACTACCTCTCTGGTGGTAATTCCCCGTCCAGTATGGATTGTTCGGGTCAAACAATTTTCCTGGAACGTAAATTCCTCTCTCATAATCAAACATATCGTCGGGATTGACTATTATAGATACCACTGGCAATGTATGCCTAATCCCCACGAAATACGTCCGTGATGTAGAGTCAACAACTTTACCGTCGACAACTTCAATAATCCTTAAAACAGTACCTTTCTTGAGTTCTCCGGAAGGCTCTTTCCAGATAGGAGACGTTGGAATGTACATCAGTTTGTTGTCTTTTCTCTCAGTAATATGTATAGGTTTCGTGTAGGTATATGTGTTGGGATTTCCCAGAACTGGCTCACTTCCATCCAATGTGTAGTAAACACTCCCACTCAGGGTGGAATTAATACTCACATAGAATTCTGAATCGTAAAACCCAGCGTCATGTGAAACAACTAACTTTGGAAACACAAGCGTTGAGAACAGGAAAAACAAAAATAAAATGAGCATCCTGGAAATTTTGTAAAACATTCAAACACCCTCTTTCTTAAAAAAGAACCTATCAATTTCTGTATGCTCGTATCCAGAAAACATACTCAAAACTACCGCCAACCACTTTAATGTTTTCGAACTTAGCTATTTTTTCAAGCGCCAAATTATTAACCTCATATCTCGGTGTTATGACGATATCATATCCTTCTTCCTCAGCTCTGAAACCTACCTCATATCTTCCAGCAATGGATTCATCTACATACCCGGCAGAATGTATGTTTTCCATCTTCAGTGTAGAAATCTTATGTCCACCACTTATGTACCTTCGCACAGCCTTTTCAACTAACTTCAATTCATTGTAGATCTCTTCAGCATCAGGATCCTCATCCAGATCTACTTTTGTTTCAGATCCATCTTCAGTTTTGTCAAATACTAATATAGGTATCAACGTACTATCGGTACTCTCCTTCTGAGTTTTCAGATTATCTTGTCCAAGATTATCCAATTTTGAATCTTGTTCTGGTAACATTTTGGAAGATGGATTTTCATCATCTAAAGCCACTGTGGTTTTATCATCTACGCTTTCTTCATTCTTTTGACTGGCTTCTAACATTTTTTGTTCATTTAGAGAATCCTGAACTTTCAATTCTTCACCTTTACTCTGTGAATAGTCCCATGTAATTTCCCTTCTTGAGTTGAGCGATATAAGGATAACTAAAAATATCAACACCGCAATCAGCACAATCTTTCCAAGTTCGCTCACAAAACCCCCCCTTTAAATATAAGCTAAACATTCAAAAATCTTATCTTGGCGTTGTTTCTCTCTTAACCACTAAGAAAGAAACTATCAGGAAGCCACACGTTAATGTTGTGATGACAGCTGAATTTTTCAGAAACATTTGCATATTTACGCTTCCTGCACCGAAAAGTTGTTCAAGCCTTAGTAGGTACACCGAATTGTATATAGGCACAAAATTCAACATATTTCTCACAAATCTTGGCAGTGAACTTATTGATGTAAGTATACCACTCGAAAAGATTAGGAGAATGCTGAGTGCTGTTCCAAGAAGGTTTGAAATTAGGTAATTCCTGGAGAGGCTTGAGACAAAAATACCGAGCGCGGAGTGAAAGAGCGAAGTGAATAGTATTAAGACAAGAACATCGTTAACGCTTACTGACATATCTGAAGGAAGAAAAACTAAATAAGCCACCAATCCAGATATGCATGAAATTGCCACAGTAACAAGAAACTTAGAGAGAAAATACTGAGAAAATCTGGCCTTTCCAACAGAAATTACTCTAATGAATTTCGTTTCCTTGTCACCTACAAAAGTACTTGCACCTATCATTAAAGCCACAAACATGGTTATTAACAATATAAGACTCGGGGCGAAAACACGGTCGAAATCGAGATCATTTTCAGTTACAAGTTTTGGGGCAGGAACGCTTGAAGAAGTATACATCTGTTGCAAAACTTTCGGATTAAAGAACGGCCCGCCGCTGAGGTCTTCAAACATTTTTTGAAAGACAAGATAAGCCGCAGCCGAAAGCTGCGTGTCTACAGGGCTTGGAATGTACTTTATCTCGGTTTGCCTCCCGGTGAAAAGTCCATTAGTAAATCCATTTGGAATAACAACAACTGCATGTAGTTCGCCTTTTTTCAAAAGTTCAAGATAATCCTTCCCAACGTACTGAATCGTTCCACCTCTGAAAAGCGACATAACAACACCAACTGTAAACTTAGAAAGAGGCGATTTGTCTTCACTGTAAACACCTACTTTTAGATTGCTTGAAGCAAGTGAATTAAAGAAAATTCCACCAATTAGCACAAATAGTACTGGAATAACGAAAAGAACAATATAAGTTGAAGGCTTAACAAAAATTCTTTTAAGCTCGTATTTTATAAATTGCATAGAGCCTCTCCATCACCTTTCTTAAAAATTAATCTGAAATTGCAGAGAGATGCTGTAACCGATGGTAGCTCTTTCTATGTTGGTTGTTGTATCAACAAGTTCTAAGTTGGGCATGAAGGGACCGTAGAGTGCCGTGGATATATAATAGCTCATGGACAAAAGAAGATTGTTAACATTCCTACTTGAAAGCGGAAACTGAACAAGCAGTCTTAATAGTCCTGTTAAATTTATGTTTTGAACAGTGTTGTAGTGTTTAAAATCATTCTGCTTTAAATCAGAAATATCGTTCGATTGTCCAACCAACAACTGTAAAGTTTCAATATCTGCTCCGACACTTCCACCGAATGAGAAGACAGTCTCGCGCGACGAATTTCCAATCCTTATTCCCAAAATCTTCGCGTATATATCGTAGCTAAGGCCGAAGAGCCCATAATTAAAGTCTCTGCCTGGTAAATAATTCATAAATGTCGACTTAAAAGTAAAACCACTTGAGAGTACGGACGGATAACGTGGGTTCGCATTCATCTCGAAAGAATAGACAAATGTCATTTTCTCGAAGATACTGATTTCTCTTCCGGCTATTTCTGCAATAGTTTGAACACATTTGCTTGGCTCAGAATATGATATCCCGTACCAGTCCGCAAAAGTATTTGTGTAAGCAAAAGAGATGGTGCTGAAAAACAAATAAACAACAGCAAACAACTTTACAATATTCAAAAATAAACTCTTTTTGAACATACCCCGCCCACCTCGCTAAGACAATTCTAATATCGATTACAATTTATTATACCATACTCTCTGCAGAAAACTTTCGAAAAGTATGACACCTTAAAGTGGGCAAATAAATGAAAAGAAGGCAAACCCCAAATCCCCCCTTGAAATTATCTGATTATATGATAAAATTTACAGCGTGCTAAGTTTAACGGAGAGATGGCCGAGTGGTCGAAGGCGCTTGCCTGCTAAGCAAGTGTGGAGGTTTCTCCACCGAGGGTTCGAATCCCTCTCTCTCCGCCAGACGCAGAGTTTCGGGTGATGAGCCATTATTTCTCATCACCCGTTTATATATGAAAAGATAAAGCACGAGAAGAATGGACGTGCCCGTAGCTCAACTGGATAGAGCGTCAGACTGCGGATCTGGAGGTTGTGGGTTCAAGTCCCGCCGGGCACGCCAAATTGTTTTGTATTAATCCAAACCGGTAAAAGAAGTCCAAAAAAGCTACACTCCAAAGTGTAGCTTTTCTTTTTTCATATGTTATAATTTTTATTGCTCTGTGAACATTCTTAATCTATTGTTGTTTAACAAAATTAAACAAGACAAACATGCGAGGGGTTCAGGTGAAAAATGCAATAATCTATTCAATAGGCAACGAATTGGTCGAAGGTCTCATAGTTGATACAAATTCTAAGTTTTTGAGCGTGCACCTCAAATCTTTAGGTTATAACGTAATTCGTATAGAGACACTTCCCGATGTGCTTGATATTATTGTTCGACGCATCAGTGAAGGATTATCCGAGGCCGACTTGTTGATTACAACCGGAGGATTAGGCCCTACTGAAGACGATTTGACACGCGAAGCTATTTCAAAAGTGCTCAATAAAAGTTTAGTTTTAAACGAAGAAATCGCAAATGAGTTGATTGAGAGGGCTCTGAAATACTATAACAAGGCTCCTGAAAGCGTCAAAAAACAAGCATTGGTGCTCGAAGGTGCTATCGTTTTGGACAATCCTGTTGGAACGGCTCCAGGTCAGTTAATTAAGCACAACGGAAAAACCATTGTCATTCTCCCAGGACCGCCTGTAGAGATGATACCAGTATTCGAGAGCATAAAGGGAGAACTTAAGACGGACGATGAACTATACACAAGAAGAATAAAAACGATAGGCGTTCCTGAAGCTGTTTTGATGGATGAACATAAAGATTTGTTGTACTCCAATCCTCAGATAACCATTGCCACAATGGCTTCGTATGAAAGAGGTGTAGAAGTCAGACTTACCGGAAGTGTGGTACTGAAAGAAGAGATAGACGGAATCGTGGAACAACTGACAAATCTTCTCGGAGAAAGTGTTTATGCACTAGATGACGATAGCATTGAGGATGTAGTTTATAAGCTCCTGAAGGAGAATAACCTGACCATTTCTTTCGCCGAATCGTGCACAGGTGGTTTGCTCTCAGCAAGATTCGTGGACATACCCGGTGTTTCTTCGGTCTACAAAGGTGGCGTTGTTGCGTATTCAAACGAATCAAAGGCAAACATATTACGTGTTCCTAAGGATATCATCGAAAAGCACGGAGCTGTAAGTGAAGAGTGTGTTTCATATATGGCTAAGAATGCAAGAGAAATTTTTGATTCAGAATTCTCAGTTTCAATTTCCGGAATAGCCGGTCCTACTGGTGGCACTCCTCAAAAACCCGTTGGTACTGTTTGTTTTGCGTTTGCCAGCAAGAAAGGTGTGAAAGCTTTCACTTACAACTTAAGGGGAGATAGGGAAATGATACGAAAAAGAAGCGCGTTAATCGGATTCGATATTGCAAGGCGAGGGATAAGAGAATGGCTAAGGCTAGAAGGAAATATCAAAGGGTAACAATAAAAGATGTTGCAGAATACGCTCAGGTTGGGGTGGGCACAGTTTCTCGTGTACTTAACAATAGCCCGCATGTAGATGAAACAACAAGGGAACGCGTACTCGAGGCAATAAAAAACCTTGGTTACATGCCAAATCCACACGCAAGGCGTCTTTCGACAGGCTCAAGCCAGCTGGTAACTGTCATCACTCCGGAGATGAAAGGCGACTTCTATCAAATTCTAATGTCATCTATAGACGAAGTTTTGGTCAAATACGGATATTCCTCTTTACTTTATCCTCTTTACAACGAGAAGAAATTCGAAGCTTTGAAGAAATCATCGGATATACTCTTATCAACTGACGGGTTGATCGTTGACGGTGTCAATGTCGATAGCGTTATGTCCCATATACTCAATCCTCAAACTCCCGTTATATGTCTTGAACAAGATTCAGACAAGTACGACTCGATTATGGTAGACAATTATTATGGTGGTGTGCTTGTTGGTGATTATTTCGCAGACCTCGACATGGACATATTTGTAGTAACTCACAGAAAATCTCACGAACTTGAAAGTACCGTATTTGACGAAAGATTAGAGGGCTTTCAAGAATCGCTTGAGAAAAAGGGAAGAAGTATAGACAAAATATACTACGTACCACTCGACTGGGAAAGCACATTTGAAGTTGCAAGAAGGATATTCTTCCGTTTCAAAAGATGTGCAATCTTCACCACTACTGACTATCTGGCAGTTCCGATTATCGAGGTTGCAAGAACCATGCAACTAGATGTAGGAAAGGACGTAAGGGTCTGTGGTTTTGATGACCTTCCAATTGCTCAGGTACTGGAGATCACAACTGTCCGACAACCGATAGCAGAAATGGGATATCTCGCTGCTGAGAGCCTTATTAAAAGAATCAATAAGAAGATAAAAGATAAGCCAAAGAAATACATACTGAAACCAGAATTAGTTGTAAGAAATACGTAATCAAAAGCCAAGTGAGAAATTAACCAAGGAGTGGAGAATAGTGAAAATTGCAGTTTTGCTCGGTGGAATTTCAAGAGAAAGAGAAATATCCCTTAGAAGCGGAAAGAGGATAGCTCAAGCTTTAAGAAATTTCGGACATCAAGTGGATGAGATAGATGTAAATTTTGAAAACTTCGACTCCTTAGTCTGGGCTAAGGATTTAAGAAATTACGATGTTGTGTTCAATATACTGCACGGAACATTTGGTGAAGACGGACACGTTCAAAGTATTCTCGATGCTATTCAGATTCCCTACACCGGTTCAGGCGTTGAAGCAAGCGTCATCGCCTTTGACAAATACTTATGCAATCTGTACGTGCAAGACATAACAACCGTTCCTGAGTTCCTGCTCATTACCAAAGAGGAGTTCCAAAAAGATAAAAATATATTCCAAAATACAATACAAAAAATAAACATACCTTGTGTTATTAAACCTAGAAAAGAAGGTTCAAGCATAGGTACTCATATCTGCTTTTCTCAAGACGAACTGTTAGAGAATTTGGAAAAGGAATTTGAAAAATACGACGAAATGATTATTCAAAAATATGTGAAGGGCACAGAAGTAACAGTATCGATTATTGATATTGACGGTTCACCGGTTGTTTTACCAATTTTAGAATTAAGACCCAAAAAACTTTTCTACGATTATGAAGCAAAATACACTGATGGCATGACCGAATTTGTCATCCCCGCAGAAATCGGAGAAGAGATGACAGAAATTGTCAAAGAAAGTGCACTTAAAATATACAAGAAATTGGAGTGCAAACACTTTGCAAGGGTCGACGGGATAGTTAGCGACTGTAAGTTCTACTTTCTCGAAGTTAATACATTACCTGGAATGACTGAATTGAGCGACTTACCTATGTCAGCTAAAGCATACGGCTTTGATTTCGAAGAACTTGTAAACACAATAGCAACTGAAGCGTTCAAGAAACCGTCGTTTAAAAAATTCAGGTGATTTTTTCATTAAACAGCAAGGGGAGAATTTCAGTCAACGCCCCACCCTGAAGTGGCAGGCTTGAAGCCTTCGTTGACTAGCCTCAGCCAAAGCCAATAGGCTTCTTGGCTACGTTAGATGGGCCATGACACCATGGAATGCTGCTCAAGTTCCATGCTCTGTCGCCTATCGTTAAACAGTTCTGGCGGGTAGGGACAGTGCGGTAGGCACGACAAGCCCATCTAACATTGGCGATGAGCACCTAACTCCGCAAGGAGACTTACTGTATGGTATATGTTATCTCGAAAGATGGAAAACCTCTCATGCCTACTAAAAGGCATGGCAAGGTGAGAAGACTTCTAAAGCAGGGACTTGCCAAAGTAGTCAGAAGAGAACCATTCACGATTCAGTTATTGTATGACACTACAACTTACGTGCAACCTGTGACAGTTGGCATCGACATTGGTTCAAAAACAGTCGGTGTCTCAGCCATAACAGATAAGAAAGAAGTGTTCTCAGCAAAAGTAGTACTAAGAACTGATATAAAAAGACTTATTGTGCGAAAGAAGAGAATACAGACAGTTAAGAAGGTATCGCAAGACGAGGTACAGAAAAGCAAGGTTTTTGAATAGGCGTAAACCAGAAGGATGGCTTGCACCAAGTCTAAGGTGAAAAGTAGATGCACATATTAGAATAGTCAACATGCTCAGCAAGATACTGCCGATAGAAAAAGTTGTTGTAGAGATAGCGTCTTTTGATACCCAAAAGATATTGAATCCAGATATCCAAGGAGAAGAATATCAAAATGGAGTGCAGAAAGGCTTTTGGGACGTAAGAGAATATTGTCTATGGCGAGCAGGATATAAATCGGAGGTATCTGGCAAAAAAGGAGTTTTGGAAGTTCACCATATAGTTCCAAGAAGCGGAGGTGGGACGGACAATCCTTCAAACCTGATAGTCTTAACAGCACAAGAGCACAAAGCAATACATGAGGGCAGGTTGAAGATACCAAAGAGCAAGATAGAGAAGGTAAGAATTCTCAAAGATGCGAGTCACGTATCGACAATAGGCTGGCATATAGTTAATGAGCTAAAGGAACTGTACGAGGATGTCAGAGTTACATACGGTAGTATCACCAAAGCAAAGAGAAGTGAGTTTGGATTGGAAAAGACGCACCGAAATGATGCATATGTCATAGCGGGAGGGACAGTTCAGAAGAGAGCGAAAGAATGGTATTTTGGTAAGTTTTTCAGAAGACAAAATAGGTCGTTTCATAAAGTCAATCCAATCAAAGGTGGTATAAGACCAGCTAATACAATAAAAGAGGCATATGGCTTTAGGCGGTATGACAAAGTAGAATGTGAAGGCAAAGAAGGAATCATAGCAGGAATAAGAAGCAGTGGATATTTTGTAATAAGAAGTCTTTCAGGGGAAAGAATACACGATAGTGGGAGATACAACAAACTAAAACTTTTGGAGAAATCAAAAACGGTGATGTTTGAAAGGAGGAAAGCGGCTCTCTCCTCACACGACTAAAGTTGCGTGTCTCCGAGAGCCAAGGACGATGAAAGTACAAAAATTGGAATTAGATAGAAAAACCTCGAACAAAATCTCATCTTACATAATCGCTGTACTTTTTCTGATCATAAGCATGTTATTTGGCACTGTTCTTGACACCATTTTAAGAACACAATCTCTCTTTACTGTCGTATTTGCGATATTCTCTTTACTGCAAATTCTCTTTGGGCTATCCGTTATTGAGAAGATTATAGTCAGATTATTCCAAAAACCTTTAAGTTCAGAAAACATCGAAGCATTGCAGAAAGCTCAAGAAAAGCTCGAAGAAGCTAAACGACACGTGCACATAGACGAAGATATAAATCTTGTCTTGATAGATTCACCTTCTATAAATTCTCTTTCAGTTGGAATGATAAAGCATTCAAGGACAATCTGCATCACAACAGGTGCAGTTGAAAGACTAAATTGCGATGAATTAAGCAGCCTTATTTATCATGAGCTTTATCATATAAAGAACGGAGACACTGACTATCTCACAACTGTAAGTGGCACATTTGGAAGTCCGCTATTAATATTTAAACTGACAAAAAGCAGCATAAGAAAACTTAAAGAAGTTACGAAAGAAGGGAAGTTAGAGCACGAAAGGTACTTAAAAGAAATCCTTCTAATGAATTTTATACTTGTTATCTCAGCGGTGTTCCTACCGCTCAGTTACCTTTCCAACCTCTTCGTGAGTACAAGAAAGGAATTCGACGCGGACATTTTCGCAGCAGAAAGAACGTCGCCAGATGTGTTGATTGGTGTATTCGAGAAGACAAAAAGCAATTGTATACAGCTGGATACTGAATACCATTTCATAAGATATCACTTTTTTGTACATCCTAACTGTGTCGATACTCATAAGAAGCCTAATTCAATAATAGATACATATCCATCTATTGAAGAAAGAATAAACAACATACTAAACACATTTAAGAAAGCAAATCTGTGAGAAGCGAAGGTGAGAATAATGCCAAATCTCCTTGTGCACCTCAGAGTTGGTATGATTTCATACCCAATATACCTATTAATATACGGTGCGATTTCGCACCTGTTAAACATCAAATTCGCGCCAACGCCGATTGATTTAGCAATAAGTTATGCTTTGTACATTTTGGGAAGTGACTTGCCAGATTTAGACAGCAATAACGCACCTCTCAGAAATTTTACAAAAGCTATATCTCTATCTTTCGCCATATACATATTCTCAGCTTTCCTATATGAAAAATTCTATTCTATTCAACAACTGAAATTTATACCACACCCCATCATGCTCTCGATTTCTGTAGCTTCAGCTATGTTAATTGGAGTAGCACTTGTGAACCTCTTCCTTTCCATGCCTATATTTTCGCACCGAGGTTTTGCCCATTCAATTACATTCGCAGCGATATATGGAATAATAATCTACCTCTTCTCATCAACAAAAAGCGAGTACGCAATATTTTTTGGTATCAGCGCATTTTCTGGAGTGATGAGCCACATGATTGCAGATTATTGGAGAAAACCGAGCAAAATCTTCAAATTTTATTGAGAACGAAAAATAAGATTTCCGGTAATAAGTCAAGAGGAGAAAAAATAGAAAAATAAAAAACCTAGTCAACACTTTGACTTTCAATAACTTAATATTTCACTTTCATTCTTCACATACTTGATTTCGTTCTTTTTACCTATTTCATCGGTACATACGGTACGTTGTTCTTTAGTAAATAATACACTAAATTTACTAATTTCCTTGCAGTTAATATTAGCGCTCTCATGTGTTTGTGTGTTGTTGCTTCTGCGTACTTTTTGCGATAATATTCTTTGTATACAGGATCGTATGT